>JAYTRS010000369.1:0-3863 GCA_043746065.1 Bacteroidota bacterium
CTGGTATAAATAATTCGCTAATGGTTTTAAAATTTTTAACAGCAAGATTAAATGCAATTTGATCAGTATATTTTTTTGTAGAAACTGGTTTTTTAAAAAATGCGGGATAATAATTAAATAAAAATTCTTCAAAGGCCGGCTGAAGGTTATTAAGTTTAAACTTACCTTGTGCACTTGCATTTATATATGCAGAGTTTAATGTAATTTTTTTATCATCAGAGGCTTGATTTAAATCTAAATTAAAGGTGGATAATTTATAACTTTTTGTTTTTGTTTTGTATTTGGTATCGTCAAAATTTATTTGACCTGTTAAGTTATCTAAATTATCCCCTTTTAAATTAATTAGTATTTGGGTTGAAATAGTTCCACTATCAGCTTTTGATGATGGAATTAAATTTAAAGCCGATAAGTTTAAATTAGTAACGGATGATATAAAATCCATTTCGGGGACTTTATTTTTAAAATTTATTTTACCGTTAAAATCAAAATTAGCATTGGGGTCTGCACTGACCAGCAAACCTGTAAATAATTGATTTTTAATGTCGCCATTTAATTTTATATTTTTATAGGTATAACCATTGTAGTTACAAGCTAAAACTTGTCCATTTACAACGGCATTTATGGCATTTAATGTTATACCCTTGCCCTTAACTTCGGCATTTAAGTTAAGATTGGATAAGTTGGCAGCGCCAATCAAAGCACCTAAATTAAAATTTTCGGTTTTTATTTTTCCGTTATATTGTAAATCGTCTGGTTTTTTACCCAGCTTAATACTAATATTTGTTACTACTTTTCCTAATGCTGTTTTTAAAGTTCCCGTAGTATTAAAATCGTTTATAAATCCATCAAATTTGCCTTGGTATGAAATTATTCCTAATTGCTTTAATTGATTGGGTAGTAGTAATTTTTTATTTTCGGTAAACGGATAATTTGGAAAATTACTTAAATCGCTATAGCTAGTTGAAATTTCTTTTGCATCAAAATTTAAATACGTTGTACTAAAAATAGGCAAACCGCTTAAAGATAAATTACCAACAAATTTTGTATGATTACCATATTTAAATTTAAATTTTTTAAGATGCAAATCACTTACAAAGCCATCCACTTTACCTGATAAATAAATAGTTTCGTTTAAACCGTTTAATTCGCTGGTAAAGGCAGCAATATCTGTAAAGCATACGTGACTACCTTCTAATAAATCAACATCCATTTTTATTTTATCAATAAATTCGGCGTAATCTTTAAACTCGTTATAATTAAAATGTATATTACCTTTTAGTATCGTTTTTGGAGTTTTTAAATATAGTTTAGCTAATAACAGTTCTTCACTACTTACTTTTGCTTGGGTAGTTAAATTATTTAACTCAAATCCACTTTGATCTTTTGTTTTAAGATTTTTAATAGCTACTTCAATAACCTCATTATCTAATTTTAAGTTTGAAAATGTACCCGACGTGTTTTTTAAATACAAATTACTAAAATTTATATTATGCGAAACAGAGGTATCGCTATTATCATCTCTATATCTAAAAGCAATATTATTTAATTCAATATCGCCAAAGGTTACATCCCAACCTTTTTTATGTACAGTTGAACGCGTAACTTTATCTGAACTAAAATAATTTACTAAAAACTGAAAATTAAAATCAGGATTATTTTTATATCGTATTAATTTTGTTGTGGTATTTTGTAGTATAATTTTTTTTAAGACTAACGATTGATTTTTATAATCAAAATTTTTAATATCGACATCTAGATTTCCATAAAGTAAGGTGTCTTTTTTTTCATCTAAAATAAATACATCTTTTAACTTTGCCTTTGAAAATAAATTTAACTCAATTGAATTAACAGAAATGGTGGTGTTTAACTCGCTACTTAAATAAGCACTTGCTTTTTTACCTAACCATGTTTGAAAACTATAAGATTGAATGCCAAAATATAAGCCAATTAATAAAAGAATAACCGTTATAAACATAACGGCCACTGTTTTAAAGAATATTCTTGTAATTTTACGCAACATTGTACAGTTGCTTAAAGATATTAAAATTATTAAAATGCAAATATTAAAAAATGCAAAATAACGATATTTACATATTGGCTATTGAAAGTAGTTGCGACGATACCTCGTGTGCTATTTTGTGTAATAATAAAGTTTTAGTAAACATAACCGCAAACCAAACAATACATTCGTTATACGGAGGTGTAGTGCCTGAATTAGCTAGCCGCGACCATCAAAAAAACATTGTAGCCGTTGTTGATATTGCTTTAAAAAATTCTAAAATTACCTTACAACAACTAAATGCCGTTGCTGTAACCGAAGGCCCTGGTTTAATGGGTAGTTTATTGGTAGGTTTATCGTTTGCAAAATCGTTAGCGTTCGCATTAAATATTCCGTTAATTGGTGTAAATCACATGCAAGGGCATATTTTATCGCATTTTATTATAGATGACGCTGAACAAAGTTTACCTCAATTTCCATTTTTATGTTTAACAGTAAGTGGCGGACATACCCAATTAGTAATGGTTAGTAATTATTTAAGTTTTAAAATTATTGGGCAAACCCTTGATGATGCTGTTGGCGAAGCTTTTGATAAAGCCGCTAAAATATTAGGTTTAGGTTACCCTGGCGGTCCGCTAATTGATAAATTAGCGCAAACAGGAAATAAAACAAAATTTAAATTTGCCGAAACTAAATTAAACCAGTACGATTATAGTTTTAGTGGCATTAAAACATCTTTTTTATATTTTATTCAAAATAATGTGCAAAAAAACACAAATTTTATTGCCGAAAATATAGAGGATATTTGTGCTAGCTACCAACAACATTTAATTACTGTACTTTTAAAAAATGTTATTAATTGTATAAAAGATACAGGTGTAAGGCAATTAGCAATTGCGGGCGGAGTTAGTGCTAATAGTGAATTAAGATTACATATTAAAGCTTTAGAAAGTAAATTAGCCATTAAAACATTTATTCCAAAATTTGAATATTGTACAGATAATGCTGCAATGATTGGAATTACGGCTTATTATAAATTTTTAAATAAAACATTTAGTCATTTAAGTATAGCACCACAAGTTAGAATGAGCGTAGAGGATTAAAATTTAATTACATTAAATATTCGGCGGCTAATTTTTTTCCTACTACATTAAATGCTGCATTATTGGCAATAAACTCAACCATTTTTTCGGAATCAAATATCAGTTTACCTTCTAAAAAAAATTGTAATTGGTTTGTTAACTGCTCTTCATTTCCTATATCTACTAATACACCAAAATTTTCATTTACAAAAAAAGGTAATTGCCCTACTTTACTTGCAAAAATGGGTAAGCCACACGCTAAAGCTTCTAACACTACCACTGGCATATTTTCATAATTACTAAATAAAATTAACGCCTGCGCTTGTTGCATTAACTGAGCTATTTCTACCTGTGTTTTATTTCCTGCAAAATTTATATTCTTTATATTTAATTGTTGGGCGTGTTGCTCAAAATGTATTTTTGTAGCCTCGTCTCCTCCTACAAATATTGAGTTAAAAACAAAACCTTTTTGTTGTAATTTTTTTAAAGAATTTAAGGTGCCTAAAATATTTTTTTGATCGTAATCTAAGGTTGATACATGTAAAAATGTTGGTATTACGTTTTTTACATTTTTAGTAAAAGTAAACACATTAGTACTTACAACATTATACATTAATTGGTAATTACCTTTTAAACCCTGTATTTGCATAGCATGTTTTTGTAATTCAGAAACGTAAAATACTTTAGAGACTTGTGCAAATGCCTTTTTTGTATAATATTTAATTAAAAAACCTTTATAATTTCCATCTTCGGGTAAATAGCCGCTCCAATGCTCAAAAATA
>JAYTRS010000370.1:0-3862 GCA_043746065.1 Bacteroidota bacterium
ATGAGTTTAGAACCCGATAAAAATTGGGTATATAAAGCTACTTATGCTGAAGAAGGTAAGAAAAAAGAAGTAGTAAGTTTTTTTGATGGTTCCCAACGTAATCGCCAAACAGTTACCGTTAGTAATTCAGATAAGGTAGCTATTATTGCTGAATCGTACTACGATTTTTTGGGAAGACCTTTAGTTCAGGCCTTGCCTACTCCTGTTGAAGATGCTACAATTAAATTTTATCAAACTACGGTAAATGGTAAAAATGGTTTTAATTTTGAAAATGTAGCCATAAACCCTCGCCCTTATACCAAGGATGTGTTTGCCATGGCAAGTGGTCCTGGTATTTGTTCAAATAACGATGCAGGCTTTAGTAATGTGTATGGTGCTGGTAAATACTATTCGGTAAACAATCCATTTTACAACATCGCTAGTCCTTTTTACGACGCTACTAAACTAAATACCTCTTACACACCCGATGCTGAAAATTACCCCTATTCTAAAACCGAATTTGTTGCTGATAACACTGGTAAAGTTAATAGGCACGGGGGCGTAGGCAATACCCTTAAAATAAAAAATGGCGTACCTGACCCTGATAAGCACGATACACGTTATCTATACGATGTACCGTTACAGGAGGAGTTAGATAGATTATTTGGTTCGGAATCTGGTTATGCCAATAGATATACTAAAACTACAACAATTGATGCTAATGGGCAAGTAAGTATAAGTTATTACAACGATAACGGTAAAGTAGTAGCAACTGCTTTATCAGGCAATAATCCTGCAAATTTAAACGCTTTAACCAATAGTAGTGGTGTTACTTTAAATACTACTGGCACTAATTTAGAAACCGATTTATTAAATAAAACAACTCAAAATGCTGTTGACTCACCTAACGATAATAATTTTATGCAAGGCGATGCATTAGTCTTTAATCAAAAAATCACCGTAACTACTGCACAAAATTATTTATTTAACTATACTTTATTAGGCTCTACGTTTGCTGGTTGTGCTGGTCATTGCTACGATTGCGCCTATGATTTAACCTTTGATATTACTGATAAGTGTGGGTTAAGGCCAGCAACTTTAACATCTGCAATAACCTACTCATTAGGAAAAATTGTTAGTCCAGGGGCAGGTGCACCAAGCTCAATTAATGCAGATAGTATATGTGGTAACGAAACGGTAAATTTTTCATTCCAACAAATACTAGCAACAGGTAATAATTCATTAACGGTTTTTTTAAATGTAGGCGAATACACAATCTCTAAAAAACTAACCGTTAACCCAACAGCGTTAAATACATACTTAAAATATTATTTACAAAAGTGCGCTTTAAAACCTGCCGATTTTCAAACTGCCGAAAATGTAAATTTAGATACCACTGGTTGTAACAATAGCTGTTCCCAGTGTATTATGGCACTGGGTACTATAGCTGTTTATATTACAAATAATACCCCAAACCCTTTAAATTTAAATCCTTCGCCAACACCTAATGCATTTCAAGTAGACTCATTAACAGCCGAATATAATATTTTAGTTAAAGCTTGTAATGAGCCCTGCAACTATACTAGTAATTGTGAAGCATCTTACGAAATGATGTTGGTAGATGTTAGCCCTAACGGACAATATGCCGATTACGAAGGCCCCAGTAATACCGTTGATCCAAGTCAATATCCTTTATCAATATTAAACATAAACAATAGCCTATCAAAACTAAACAGTTTAAGTGCTGCTCCAAATTGGAAGCAGCCTGAGCATAATAGTAATACCATAGCCCCAAATTTTTACTACGACGACGATAATATAACAAAATCTAAAGTTCAAGTTGTTTTCGATCCTATTTTAAGTTTATATTCGCCTCCAGTTAATTCTATTGGTTTACTTACAACTATTTCTACTTATATTTACGAAACCCAACCCAATAACTTAGCCGAGGTTAAAGATTTTATTACCGCTTGGAAACCATCTTGGGCTCGTTCTTTGGTTAAATTTCATCCTGAATATAGCTATTACGAATGGTGTAAACAAAATAATAATCCTAAAAATCTTTCTACTGGTGCGTCATTGCCAGCCATTACATTTCAAACGTATCAAGTAGATAATTTAGGTAATAATACCGCTACTATTTTATCAGGTAATTACTTTACTAGCGATCATTACGATTCGTTATTAGTAGAAGTAGATGATATAGACGCTGTTGTATCAACATCATTAGATAAAATACTAAAACCATTATCTTACGATCCATATTGGTCTACCACGGGTTTTTATAGCATGCCAAATCCAGCAGATCCCTCAACCAATATAAGTGGTAATAATATAACATCTGCTAATAATATTCCTCAATTACCAGCCATATACAATCCTTCACCAACTCCAAATGCTCCTTTTCCAATATTTTACAACATTCCTACCACATTATATGTACCTGATAAATTTATTTACAAAACAGCTAACAATCGTTTTTGGGATTATAAAGGTTCAGGCTTAAATTTATACCAATACGCTGCTATTATAAGCACCACATTAGTCACTAATTTTGGATTGAGCACCAGCGCATTAGTTGGTTTGTTAAACAATTATTCAGGTACGGGATATGGCTATCCAAGCCCGCCTTCTTCGGCTTTATCAACTTATAATGCCAGCCCAACTTTATATATATCTAATCTTAGTGGTGATGAAAAACGCAAAGCTTGGGATTATTTTAAAACCATGTATTTGGCCATGAAACAAGAATTGCAACAGGAAGCTGCCGAATCGTTTGTAATGAATTCCTCCTCTCGTGGTTGTAACGATTGTATTGGTAAACCTAATTTTGATAATCAATCTGTACCCTTTACGCGCTATTCTCAATATTACTCTTGGTCTTCTTTCCCAGCCGGGCTAGGGTATATTACAAATTTTTTAAACAATTGGTTTTTCCCTATTCAGCTATTAAACCAAACACAGCAATGCGGCATAAATACGGCCGATTTGTACAGTTATAAAATTAAACGCTTTCAATCGGCTAATGATGCTAGTAGTTTAGATAATACAGGTGGCTCTAATACACAAGCCAATATTTATGCTACCACAGGCCTATGCCCAATTGCCTTTTATTTTCAAAACTTTTTAAATGATATGGTACAACCAAGTAGTGGTAATTCTTTATTTACAAGCCTTACTAATTTAATACCTAATAACTCATCCTTTAATGTTGACTTATATAAACAAGTAAATGGAGGCAGTATTGCCTCATTACCTGCTAATTATGTATTTATTAATACGGCTACAGGCGTTGGCCCACTGAATGCAAGCATTAACATAAACTCTGGTCCTAATGTTACCAATTTATCATTAACCTTTACTACTGCTTTACCTATTGGTTTACCTACAGGTATTAATAATTGGGCTAATTACCAAACCCCTTCAATTAATTATAAAATTATTGGCTTTTTAAATTTAGGAGTGCAAACGGCTAATAGCTTTACGGTAATGGCTAAAGTACAAACCGTGGGGATATTACCAGTTGTAGAATATTTAGTACCCATAACTGGTTTAACATCAGGTGGTACTACAAATATTACTTTAAATGGTTGCTCATTTGAAATGCCTTGTAAACTAAATGGTAATGGTAAGGCATTAAAAAATTTATTTTCGGCCTTAATTAGCAACAATCAATTTGTAAGTGCTGGTGCTATTAGTATAGGTGGTAGTGCACCTAACACAGGTTCGCCATACAATGCAGCCTTTAATAATGGCTTAAAACCTTTTTTAGAAACCACTAATGTAAACAGTACCCTATGGACTTGGAATAGTATAAGTAACACAATATTTACCATTGATGATAGCCCCTCTTCTAACAACAAAATTAAAATTACATTTAATA
>JAYTRS010000371.1:0-11816 GCA_043746065.1 Bacteroidota bacterium
TTTTTGTAAAAATAATGTTAGTATTAAACTATATGGGGCAAGGGGCCTGGCTTATTGCACACGAAGGTAAAACCCTAACCGATTTGGGTGGAAAATATGGCAACCCCTTCTTTTTAATTATGCCACAAGGTTTTTTAATTGTAGGTATTATCATTGCCACAGTTGCTGCAGTTATTGCTTCACAGGCATTAATATCAGGTTCGTTTACGTTAATTAACGAAGCCATACGTTTAAATTTATGGCCAAAAGTTAGGGTAAAATACCCAAGCGAATTAAAAGGACAATTATACATTCCATCAATAAATACATTGTTATTATTAGGCTGTATTGCCGTTGTATTGTATTTTAGAGAATCGAGTAACATGAGTGCCGCATATGGTTTAGCCATTGTATTGTGTATGTTAATGACTACTATTTTACTTAATTTTTATTTACACTTAAAGCGTTACAATCCTATTTTTATTGTTTGTGTTATTACTCTTTATGCCATTGTTGAGTTATCATTTTTTTATGCTAACCTTAGTAAGTTTTCGCATGGCGGTTGGATAACCTTATTAATTGCGGGTTCGTTAATGCTAGTAATGGCCATTTGGTTTTTTGCAAAAAAAATTAGACAACGTTATATTGATGTTGTAAGATTAGATGATTACAAACAATTTTTAATTGATTTAAGTAGGGATGAAAGCATACCAAAATATGCTACGCATTTAGTGTACCTAACATCAGTAAACGACAATGCTTTAATTGAACAAAAAATTATTCACTCCATTTTGCAACGCCGCCCTAAAAAAGCTGATATCTATTGGTTTGTTCACGTTGATGTGGTAGATGAGCCTTACAGAATGGAATACAAAGTAAACCATATTGCTGAGGATGATATTATAAGGGTAGATTTTAAATTAGGCTTTAGGGTAGATCCAAAAATTAATTTAATGTTTAGAAAAGTAGTTGAGGATTTAGTGGCAAATAAAGAAGTAGATATTACAAGCCGATACGAATCCTTGCAACGAAACAATATTAGTGGTGATTTTAAATTTGTAGTGGTTGAAAAATATTTAAGTTATGATAATGATTTACCGTTTTTTGAAAAAATAATTTTAGAGGCCTATACTATTTTAAAACGCCTAAGCTTAACTGAAGCTAAGGCTTTTGGTTTGGATAATAGTTCGGTAAAGGTTGAAAAATTTCCAATGATATTTAAAACGCCTAAAACAATAAATAATTTAAAACGTATTATTTAGCGTTGCAATCCAATTATAATTGCATAGTTATATTAGGCACAACCGCTAGTGGTAAAACAAAATTAGCGTGTAATTTAGCTTATTATTTAGAGGGTGAAATTATAAGTGCCGATTCGCGGCAAGTTTATAAATATTTAAACATAGGTACAGGTAAAGATTTAGAAGAATATAGCATTAAGGGTAAAAAAATAAACTATCATTTAATTGATATTTGTGAGCCTACTGAACAATTTTATTTACACCAATTTTGTGCCGAATTAAATATTGCTTTTGATAGTATTAGTAGCCAAAATAAAATACCAATTATTTGCGGCGGCACAGGTTTGTATATTGATGCCTTGCACAAAGATTTTTCGTTTACACAAATAAAAGAAAATACTGAATTACGTTTTTTATTAGAACAAAAAACAAAACAAGAATTACTTGTACAACTAAAATTATATCCCAACGAATTAATTGAACACGTTGATTTAAACTCAAAAAAAAGAATTATAAGAGGTATCGAAGTTGCAGATTACCTGGTCAAAAATAACAATACTTTAGTAAAAATAAAATTACCTTATAAGCCTTTGTATATTGGTATAAAAACAGATGTAGAAGAACGTAAAGAATTAATCAGTAAACGCCTTATTTATCGTATTGAAAATGGATTAATAGAAGAAGTAGAACAACTTTTACAAAAAGGAATTACGCACCATCGGTTACAATTTTTAGGTTTAGAATATAAATTTACATCACTTTATTTACAAAGTACTTTAACCAAAGCTCAATTAATAGAACAACTACAAACTGCCATTTTTAAGTTTGCAAAACGCCAACAAACTTGGTTTAATAAGTTAGAAAAAGAAGGTATTACAATTAATTGGGTAAATAAAAATTACAATTTACAAAGCCTTTTAAATTTAATAAAACAAACGTATTAATTAATTAATTTTTTATACATCAACCTTAATAAACTAGGAAACACTAAAAGTAATAAAGGTAATCCCGCTGTAAACCCTCCAATTACCGCTACGGCTAGTGGTTGTTGCATTTGCGCTCCTAAACCTATTCCTAATGCTAAGGGCATTAATGCCAATATAGCTCCAATAGCAGTCATTAATTTTGGACGGATTCTCAAGGCAATTGCATAGTTTATGGAAGTATCAATATCTCCCGTTTCCTTTAAATTTGCTTTAAATTGATTAACAGTAAAGATGGCATTTTCGGCAATAATACCCACAATCATAATAATACCTGTGTAACTACTTACGTTTAAAGGAATATTACATACATATAATCCTAATATACATCCAGCTATACCCATTACCGAAATAAATAAAACTAAAAAAGAAAGCATCCATTCTTTAAATAAAAACATAAGTACACCAAATACTAATAACGAAGCCAATGCTAAAATCATTAGTAATTCTTTAAACGATTGCTGTTGTTCTGCATAAGCGCCACCATAAGCTATGCTGTATCCTTGTGGCAATGGTAAATTTTGTTTAAACGTTTTTTTAATTTCTTTAATAGCACTGCCTAAATCTCTATTTTCTAATCGTGTTGTTAATACCACTGCCGATTTTAAATCTTCTCTACGAAATTCTATTTCTCCTGCTATAATAGATACGTCACAGAAAAAATATATTGGACGAGTTGTACCATCTGGTAAAAAAATTAATTGCTTTTTAATATTTTCTAAATCATTGGTTTTGTAATTTGTAAAACGTAATAATATTCTGCGCATTTGTTCCCCATCTTGTAATTGCCCTAGTTGCAAACCTCCTGTCATAGCTGCTTGTGCAGTAGATGGTACGGGTATATTTGCATTTGCACCAAGTGGCACACCACTTGTATAAGCCGTTAACTGTGTTTGAAAATCAAGTAAAGATATTTTGTACAAACTTAATTTTTCTTGATTAGGTGTAAATACAAGCGATGGACCAGTGGTTACTAAACCATTGTTAATATCTACAATACCTGGTATTTGTTGTAATAATGAGTCGGCTTGTTTGGCATATACTTTTAATAATTTATAATCGTTACCATAAATTTTTATTTGAATGGGTGAAGGTGTACTCATTAAATCGCCTAATAAATCGGAGATGCGTTGCCCAAATGAAATTTCTTCCATTGTAGTAACTGTTGCTTCAATCTCTTTTCGCAATTCATTAATAACTTCTTCGGTTGTTTTTTTTCTATCTTTTTTTAATTGAATAGAGTAATCACCAATATTTGGTGGGTCTGCTCTAAAGGCCATATGCGTACCTGTTCGGCGAGAGTATGCTTCTACATCAGGATGTTTAATAATAATCTTTTCAATTTCTTTACACATGGCATCCGTTTCTTCAATCGACGTTCCTGCGGGTGAAATATAATCTAACACAATACTGCCTTCATCTAAATCAGGTAAAAAACCTGTTTGTAATTTACCCGCTGCCCAAAAGGCAGATATACCAAGCAATACAACTAATAAAATAGCGATGATTGGCTTTTTAAAAAACCAAGTCAACCATCTTAATTTATTAATAGCTTTTTCAGCACTATGATCTTTTGGCTTCAAACTATGTTTATATCCTATAGCTAAATGCAAAACAGGAAGCAACAACCATGTTACTAAAAACGAAGTAATCATAGTTATTTGCATGGTGTCGGAAAGCTCTTTAAAAAAACTTCCTGCTAAACCGCTCATTAAACGAAATGGGAAATGAATAACAATGGTTGCTAATGAAGAGCCTACCATGGCAGGAAATAAATCCTTAATAGCTTCTTTTACAATTTGGTATTTATTTTTTTCGGGATCATCTTCGTGTCCCCGATAAATTTGTTCGATGATAACAATGGCATCATCTATAATTAAGCCTATTGATGCCGCAATTGCGCCCAACGACATAATATTAATAGTAATACCAACTAAATATAAAACTAATAAAGTAAATGCTAAAGTAATAGGAATAGTAATCATTACTACTAAGCTTGCTCGCCAAGAACGAAGAAACAATATCATAACAATGATGGCTAAGAAAAGACCTTCGTATATTGTTTTAATTACACTATGAATGCTGTCACCTACAAAAGCACTTTGATCGTAATATGGCTTTAATATATATCCTTTTGGTAATACCTTTTTAGCCTCGGCCATTTTTGCCTCCGCATCTTTTGCAAAATCAATTAAATTAACATCAGGTTGTTTTACTAAATCAATTAAAACGGCATTGCTGCCATTTGCATTAATAATTAAAAACTCTTGTTGTTCTTGTATTTCAATTTTTGCAACTTCTTTTAATTTTACTAACCTAAGCCCGTCATTTTTTATAATTACGTTTTCTAAGGCATCCACATCATTTACACGGGTATCAGTAATTGATAAATACAAACGACGGTAATCGTTTAAATAACCATTAGAGAGTACAAAATTATTATTGCTAAATGCAGTAATTAAAGCATTTGGCGTTAATCCTAACGATGATAATTTAATGGCATCAGGAATAACTACAAAATCTTTTGCTTTACCACCTCTAACCACTACGTTTGAAATACCATTTACTTGCGAAAAAACAGGACGTAAAATTAAATTAGCAGCATCTCTCAATGCAACTTGGCTGTGAGTTGGACTTTCTAACGTTAATCCATAAACAGGAAATAACGATTGATTCATTGCTTCAATAGATAAATTAACGCCTTGAGGTAAATAATTTTTTATTTCATTAATTCGGCTTTCTATTTGCGTTTTTTGTGCGTAAGTATCTAATCCCCATTCAAAATAAACATCAATAGTAGATGTGCCCCTACCGGTACTACTTCTCACAATGGTTACTCCTTTTACACGCTTAACGGCGCTTTCTAAAGGTTTTGTAATGGTAATCATCATTCTATCTACTGGTATTTGTCCAGCATCTACTAAAATGGTAATTCGTGGAAATAAGACTTCTGGAAATAAATTAGTTTGCATTCGGTTATACGAGAAACCGCCCGCGATTAAAAGCAAAATGCCAACAAAAATAATTGGCTTAGCAAAAATTTGAAAATAATTTTTTGAGTTTAACATTGCTTTTATTTTGTGATTTTTACAGAAGCAGTATCTGCTAAACCATAATTACCATTACTTATAATTCTATCTGTGGCATTAAACTTTGGTGATATAATTTCTACTTCTTTATCACTTTTATTACCAATCGTAATAGGTATTTTAACAGCCGTACTATCATTAATCAATTTCATTACCCAAAATTCTTGCATCATTTCATCACTTAGTACGCAAAGCTTTGCAATAATTTGTGTGTACCCGTTTGATGTTTTATCAATTAACACTTTAACAATTAAATTTTCTGGTAAAAAAAGTATATCGTTAGACTTTGCTAAAATAGTTTGGGTTTGAGCTAATGTGTTCATAGCTGTTAATGGTGTTGTAATAGTAGCAGAATGTGTTGTGTTGTCGGGCAAATTTATTGTACAGTGATGTCCTACTTTTGTAAACTGACTAAATTCGTAAGGCACATTAATTTGAAATGCTAAATCGTTACTTTCGGCGATGGTACAAAGTTGTGCACCTTCTAAAATATAATCGCCCGTTTGTTGTTTATCAAATGTGCTAATTATACCAGATGCAGGTGCATAAATTTTTATATTTCCAAAATTGGTTAAAGCTGTATCTGAATTAATAATTTGTTTTCCCAATGCCTTACGCTCTTTGGTTTGTAACTCATATAATATTTGTCCTTTGGTAATTCTATCGCCCAAATGAATATTTACTTTAGTAATAAACGCTGGTATTTCGGCGGTGATTATATTTCGTTTTAAATAAATAGTAGTAGCCGACAATATTAAGTTATCATCAATTGAACCTATACGAATAGACGTTGTTTGCACAGGCGATTTTGGAGTAATTAATTGCTCAAGCTCTTGTTGCTTATTATTACACGCTGTAATTATAACAGTAAAAAAAAGTATATAAAATAATTTAGCCATAGTATTACCAATTCCAATAATTATACGTATTAATTAATAATTGTTTAGTGGATTGCATTAAAACATAATCACGTTGCAAAGAAGCTAAATTTTTTACAGTTGTAATATAAGCAGTAACGGATTGTTGACCAGTTATTACTTCTTTTTTATAATACTCTAATAGCTGTTTGTAATCCTTTAATTGATTACTAGAAATAAGCATCCTTTCGTTAAGGGACATAATCTCAGTTAAAATTTTATTTTTACGAATAGTATTTTGTGTAATAAAATTTAATTTATACGATTGAGTTGATTTTATTAAAATATCTGTTTTACGTTTATTTAAACTTTTTTGTTTTCCATCAAAAAGATAAATTGAAAAATTTAAGCCACCACTTAATCCAAAACGATTGGGTAATGTTGGCACATAAACACCATTTAAGCCTGCATTAGCAAAAGCGTTTAATTGCGGTTTGTATTTTAAGTCGAATATTTTTTGTGTGGCTATTAAATTCAAACTGTCTAGTTTAAACTTATCTGTAAAGGCAGATTGATTGACGGATGCATTAATAACCAAGTCAATATCTTTAACGGTAATTAAATTAGTATCATTAATTCCACAAAGTATATTTAAATCCATTAAATGGCTTCGGTATGTTGATTTGAATAATGCCAAAGTATTTAATTGTGTTTGTTGTTCTATAGACACTAACAATAAATCGGATTGCTTTAACAAGCCACTTTCAACTAATTTAGTAACAACTAATTTTTGTTCGGAAATTAATTGCGAAAGTTGTTTAACGTAGTCTGTTTGTTTTAAATCTTGAAGACACAAAATATACTGGTCGCCAACAATTTTTTCAATATCGTGTTCGCTTAATTTAACAATATTTTGGCTTATTTGATTGGCTACAATAATTTGTTCACTCGCCATTTTTAATTTACCTGCATTAAATATGGGTTGGCTAAGATTAAACATAGCCTGATATACACCACCGTTACTGGCAGCAATATCATATCCAAAATAATTTGTAGCATCACTTGGGCTTACTTGAAATTGGGTAACGCCATTATCTTTATTAATAATTGGGGCAACCGCAATACCTGCATTAAATGTAACTTGTGGCTTGGTGTATAAGGCTTTAATGCGTTCTACTTCAACTTTAGTAGCTTCACTTTGATTTTTGTTATCTTGTATAAGTGGGCTATTAGCTTTGGCTTGTGCAATGTAATAGGTTAAGTCATTTTGACTGTAAATATAATCAGAAACGGATAGTATTAGTATTATATGTAGGAACACTTTTTTCATTTACATTAACAAATGTAAGTAAAGATTCTAAAGCAAATCTATTCTTAATGGAGTAAAATAAATGTTTACTTAATTTTATAGATATAAGCTGTTTGGTTATCGTTTAATGGGTTGAGCCAATGGAGGGTTTTATCAAGTAAACTGGCATCAATAGTTGCTTCGTATGTTAAGGTAGGAAAACGTTTTCTCAGAGTATCAACTCTCGCATTTATGTTTTCTGTTTGTACAAAAAGTACATAATTTGGCTTTTGGGCAGCTTTATAATTATAGTAATACAAAGCACTATCCGCATTAAAATTTTTAGAAATCCCACACACCGAAAACCATTTACCGTAATAAAACAAGGGCGGCATTAAAAAATTATTTTCTTTATTACTATCTTCCACAAAAAAGCCATTACATTCTTTTTTATTATAAAAATAATACGCTGATTCTACCATGTGGCGTTTACCATAAGATGGACTTAATAACAAAAACAAAATGCTATTTATTATAATCACAAAATACATTAAGAATTTTAGAAGTTTTTTATTAAATTTTTGTTTATAAGCTTCATAAATACTAAACATACCTATGGTGCCAGCAATAATTAGTAAGGGAAAAATGGTAAGTACAAATCGTTCTTGCTTGTTTGGAAAATAAGTATGAAATGCTAAATAAATTAAAACTGGCCAAAATAAAATTGGTAATTTTTTCCAAGTATAAAAATAACCAGCAAAAATTAAAAAGCTTAATGGCGGTATTAGTAAACCAAAAATTAAATCGAAATACATGTGCCAATTATTAGTGCCATAAACATTAGCATTGTTAATATTGTAATTTATGTATTCAATAAATTCGGCAAAAGGTTTTTTCCATAAAATAAAATCTACTATACCATTTGTAAGTAGTATTAAACCAAAAAACGAAATAGCAATAGCTAAAATATTTTTAAATTTTGTTTTATACAGTAAT
This sequence comes from Bacteroidota bacterium, assembly GCA_043746065.1. Lineage (GTDB taxonomy): Bacteria > Bacteroidota > Bacteroidia > B-17B0 > Aurantibacillaceae > Aurantibacillus. Next base: position 8,434 of record JAYTRS010000371.1, read on the forward strand.
AAAGCCACACCAATGCCTGCTAACACAAATACTATTTGAAAACGCATACTAAATGCAATGCCAAATAATAAGCCTGCTATTACATAATTTTTGAGTGTTGGCATAGGTTTTATAAGCAGCCAAATACCAATTAAAGTAGGCGGCACACAAACAAATTCAGCTAAATTACGTACACAAATAAAAGGCATAAACCAATATAGTGCCATAAATAAACCAACATACCAAGCTACTTTTGCATTGCTATATAGCTTAGTTATTTTGTAACCATATTTTATGAGTAATAAGGAATATAAAGCGTGGATTAAACGTACTAGAAACATTTTTAGTTGTGGATTAAAAATACCGCAAAATTTTAAACCACTAAAAAATACATAATGTAACCACACATAAAAAAGTGGATGACCTTGCGCTTGTCTGGTTGGGTCAGCTTTATCGGGTAACCAATAATTATAATCAAAGCCATCCACCCAACTTTGCGAGGCTTCAATAATTAAAAAATGATCATCAAAAAAACCAAAACCTTTACTAAAAATTACCGATATTAATCGGGCTAAAAAACCAATTAATAATAATTGTTGTAAAGGCGTGAATTTGTTTTTAAACCAATTTATATAAACTGTCATTACTTTAAATTTAATAATTGTTTAACTTTTAATAATTCTAAATCTTTTTTAGAAAAAATATCATATATAGTATATTCAATTTTATAATCGGGTAATATACCATGCCCTGTAGTTGTTTTAAAAATATCATGGTTAATTCTAAAAGCGGGTATTCTTACTTTTAGGTGTGTATTTGGTAAAATATAGTAGGGCGTAATACCTGCATTACAGCCTTCTAATGCGCCACTGGTTTCTTCGCCAATAAAAGTAGCCCTGTTGTTATATTTTAAGTATGCCCCAACTAAACACGATGCCGAAAAAGACCCCCCATTAATTAACACATATATTTTTTTAGTATAATGGTATTTTTTAATAGGTTTAATTTTTACAGTATAATTATCGGTATCGCCCACAATTTGTTTTTTTGCAATGTATTTAAAGCCAAAGCGCATTGACCTAAACCAAAGGTTTCCGTTGGTATATTTTTTATAAGGATAATTTTTTATATGCGTTTTTAATGTTTGATTTTGGCTACTATCTAGTAAATAACTTAATAATTTATAACTGTTTGCTAAACTCCCGCCACCATTGTTCCGCAAGTCTATTACTAAATTTTCAGAATGATTAATTTCTAGTTTTTTAAATATTCTTTTGTATGCTTTTCTGTAGCCTTTACGGCTAAACGAAGCTATTTTTACAAATACTGTTTTTTTAGATGTATCTAAAAATTTATATTTAATAGTAGCACGTTTATAAACCGAAAATGAGCTATCATCTTTTGCTATTAAGGGTATAGCAGGTATATTTATTAATTTTTGTGCAGGATATTTTACAGTTTTAATTACCTTATTTTTTAAATACTCCACGTTAAATGTATCGGGCCTACCAAACAAGCCTAAATAATAGCCATTAAACCCATATTTTAAATAATGATTTTTTCCTGTTTCATTAAACCCATCCACGGTAATCATTTGCTTACAGGCTTTTAGCATAGAGTCGGCGCTATAGCCATTAATTTTTAAAATCTCTGTTCCTTTTATTAAAAGGGTATCGCGTTTTTTAGTTAAACCCGCCAAAACATAAATTTTATTTTGTATTGGAATAAATAAGTAAGGCGAATAATTTAATTTTAATTTGTTTATTTCTTTACCATACTTTTTCGAAAACACAACCTCAGTATGTCCGCAATGCAAATCATTAATTAATATTTTTAATTTAATTCTAAATTGTTTTTCGGTAAGGCTATCATTTATTTTGTATATAAAATTATCAAATTTAGTTTCGTAATATCCTTTACTATAATAAATACCTATTACGGGGTGCATTTTTAAAATTACATTTTTTAAAATTGTAGCATCTTCAATTAATTGTTCTGGCGCATATTTTTTAGTAAGCAACGATTGTTTTGTAGCTTGGGGGTAACACAACGATGCGAATAGCAATGCAAAAAATAGTAAAATAAAATGTCGTGATAAAAAAAGCATATTGTTATATTTGTAAAAATACTACAATATGCTTAAAATAAAAATTGGCGTTTTGCGTGAAGAGAAAAGTCCACCCGATAAACGTGTACCCTTAACGCCCTTAATTTGTTCAGAAATTACCCGTAAATATCCCAATGTTGAAATTGCTGTTCAGCCTAGTAAAATTAGGTGTTATAGTGATGATGAATACACCTCTTTTGGAGTAACATTACAAGAAGATTTAAGCGATTGTGATGTGTTAATGGGTGTAAAAGAAGTACCTAAAGAGCAATTAATTGCTACTAAAAAATATTTTTTCTTTTCACACACTATTAAAAAACAAGCACATAACAAAAAATTAATGCTAGCACTAATTGAAAAAAAAGTGCAAATGATTGATTACGAAACTTTAACCGATAAAAACAACAATAGAATAATTGGTTTTGGGCGTTATGCAGGCGTTGTTGGCGCTTACAATGGTATTTTAGGCTATGGTTTAAAGTATGATTTATTTCGCTTAAAACCCGCTAACTTGTGCAGAGATAGAGCCGAAATGGAAGAAGAACTGAAGCGTGTAAAATTACCAAATATAAAAATTGCTTTAACTGGTGGCGGACGTGTTGCCAATGGCGTAATAGAAACATTAAGTGCTCTACGCATTAGAAAAGTAACCCCCGAAGAGTTTTTAGGAAATAGCTTTAGAGAGCCCGTTTATTGCCAGCTAAACCCACGAGATTATGTAGAGAGACCCGATGATCATAATTTTGATTTAAACGACTTTTTTAAACACCCCGAACACTTTACATCAAAATTTGTAGCTTTTACAAAGGTTACCGATTTATTTATTTCAGCACATTATTGGGATCCTCGCTCGCCAAAAATGTTTACCAAAGAGGATATGAAAGCGCCTGATTTTCACATCAGTGTAATTGCCGATATTACGTGTGATATTGATGGAAGTGTGCCTACAACTATTCGCTCAACCACAATTACGCAACCATTTTTTGGGTATAACATTAAAGAAGATAAAGAAGATTTACCATTTAATAAAAATACCATTTGCATTATGGCCGTTGATAATTTACCCTGTGAATTGCCCCGCGATGCTAGTGATGATTTTGGAAAAGATTTAACCGAACGTGTATTGCCTTTTATTTTTAGCAATGATAACGATAAAGTAATTGAACGCGCAAGCATTTGTATTAATGGTAAACTTACCAAAAACTTTGAATATTTGAGCGATTATGCATATTGATATTAGAAGTTAAAGGCTCATCGTTAGTATTAAAACGGGGCACAGTAGTAAAAAAATTAAATT
>JAYTRS010000372.1:0-3854 GCA_043746065.1 Bacteroidota bacterium
TTAGTATTTTATCAATGTATGGTAAAAAAGAAGATGCGATATTTAAAAGTGATGCGCAAATTACTATTTTAGATAGCGTTTTTGAAAACCACACAAACAAAAAACAAATTTTTACAAAAGGTATTTTTAATATCTCGCCCTTTGGATTTCATTTAAGAGAATTTTTTAAACAGACTCTGTTTTTACAACCAAAAAAAGCCTACTGGTTTTTTGTAAGTTTTTGTATAGTTCGTTCTACATTAGCCTCTAAAGGGTATAAAGATGTTATTACAACAATAAATAATTCTCAAAATACAATTTTATATTTTTATTGGGGTGATAACTTAACATGGATAATTCCTTACTTAAAAAAAGATATAAAAAATAAAAATGTAAAAATTATTATTCGTTTACATGGTTCGGATTTATACGAAAGTGTAAAAAATAATTATGCACCATTAAGAAATTACATTTTAAAAGATGCTGATCAAGTTATAACAGTTTCTGAAAATGGGAAAAATTATTTACAATCTAAATACCTAAATTATGCCAATAAAATTTCAGTTGGTCGCCTTGGTGTTTTTGATAATGGCGTAAATCCCTTTGTAAAAAATCAAATAATAACTGTTGTTAGCGTTTCAAATGTTATTGCGCTTAAACGTGTGCATTTAATTTTTGAAATTTTACAAAAAAGTAAACATACAATTAATTGGCATCATTTTGGTTATGGTATTTTAATGCCTGATTTAAAAGAACTAATAAAACAAAAGCGAACTGGTTTATTTGTTCAACTTCACGGTTCGGTATCTAATCAAACAATAATAGATTTTTATAAAAGTCAATCTGTAAATTTATTTATTAATGTAAGCACTACCGAGGGTGTACCTGTTTCTATTATGGAAGCATTATCTTTTGGAATACCTATTTTTGCTACAAATGTTGGAGGTACTGCTGAGTTAGTAAATAATAATGTGGGATTATTACTCGATGTAAATTTTGATATAAATACAACCAGTAAGCAATTAGATAATTTTATAGAAGCTAATGAATCGGATACAAATACATTTCGTGTAAATGCAAAAAAACAATTTGCGGCTCTAGCTAATGCCGAAAATAATTACACAGCATTTTATAATGCTATTAAAAAAGATTTATAGTCTTTTGCAACTAATTTCTTTGCAATGTATTTAATTTAAAATAGTTGCCTTGTAAATCTATTAAGCTTTGGTGCGAACCACTTTCAACTACTTTACCATCTTGCAAATACAAAATTAAATCGGCATTTTTTAAACTCGAAATACGGTGACTTATAATTATACTTGTTTTATTTTGCATGATAGTTTTTAAATTATTTAAAATTAATTCTTCCGTTTCAGCATCAACAGCACTTAAACAATCGTCAAAAATTAATAATTGTGGACTACCAATTATAGCACGTGCTATGGATATACGTTGTTTTTGTCCACCACTTAAGGTTACGCCGCGCTCGCCCACTACCGTGTAAAATTTATCTTTAAATTGATTTATATTATCGTAAACACCTGCCATTTTTGTTGCCTCTTCAATGTGTCTAATATCTACTTTTTGTTGTGTGCCAAAAGCAATATTATTGGCAATGGTATCACTAAATAAAAAAACTTCTTGTGGCACACAGCCAGTATTTTTATGTAAAATATTTGTATTGTGTTCTTTTATATTTTTATTATCAATTATTATTTCTCCATTAGTTACATCGTATTGACGTGTAATTAAATTTATAAGCGTTGATTTTCCACTAGCTATTGCACCAGTTATACCAAGTATTTGACCTTTTTTTAATGTAAACGAAACATTTTGTAAAGCGCTAATATTATTTTCGGGATAAGTAAAGCTTACATTTTTAAATTCAATATTCCCCTCAAAATTATAAATATCATTATTTGTATTTTTTATTTTAGGCTCGGTTTGTAAAAATTCGTTAATACGCTTTTGCGAAGCCGAAGCACGTTGTACGAGTGATGTAACCCAACCTAACGAAGCAAAGGGCCATGTTAATTTATAAACGTATAAAATAAATTCAGTAATGTTTCCGGCTTCAATTTTATTTTGAATTACTAATTTACCACCATACCAAACGGTAATTAAAACACTTAAGCCCACCATTAGCATCATTACAGGTGCAAAAAAACCTTCAATAGTAGTTAATTTTAAAACTGTTTTTTTATACTTTTCGCCCTTAATATTAATTTGATTTACAAAATAATTTTCGCGGGCATACGCTTTTATTACTCTAATAGCACTAAAAGTTTCTTGTACTTGTGTAGTTAAATTACCCAACTCTTGTTGCACTTTTGTACTCTGTTTATTTATTTTATCACTTACTCTGTAAATAATGTAGGATAAGATTGGTAATGGTAAAAAAACTAATAAGCTCAATTGTACATTTACGTTAAGCATAAACACTAAAACTGTAATGGTAGTAGCAAATGTATTTACAATGTACATTACTGCAGGGCCAGTGTACATTCGTACTTTACTTACATCTTCGCTAATTCGGTTCATTAAATCTCCAGTAGTATTCGTTTTGTAAAACGATGAATCTAATTGCTGATAATGATTATAAATTTGATTTTTTTGATCGTATTCAATGTGCCTGCTCATTACAATAATTGTTTGGCGCATTAAAAACATAAATAAGCCACTAATTAAAGCAAAACTAATTAACAGTAATCCAAATTTAATAAACGTAAAATTATTAGTTGGCGTATTATTTTTTATAATATTTAAAATTTGATTAGTGCCATTACGAACTATAACACCTTGGTAAGTGCTAAAAATGGTAGATAATGTAACAAATACAATACCTCCTAAAAAGTACCATTTATACTTAATAAAATAAATGTTTAATGATTTTAGTGCGTTCACAAATTCGAAATTCTGTTTAAAATTACTTAGTTATAATACTTCAAAAGTAATTAAATTAGCAAACAATAAATATTAAATTTGTTCAATTCATATATGAAAACTGTTAACTCTATAAATTTTTTAAATAAACGTGCCGTTATTCGTGTTGATTTTAACGTGCCCTTAAACGATACCTTTGATGTAGCCGATTCTACCCGTATTAAAGCGGCTATTCCTACCCTTAAAAAAATACTAAACGATGGAGGTAGCATTGTATTAATGAGTCATTTAGGCAGGCCAAAAGAAGGCCCTACAAATAAATACTCTTTAAAACATATTGTTGCCGAAGTGAGTAAACAATTGGGTACAGCCGTTTTATTTACCGATGATTGCATTAGCGATGAAGCATTTTTAAAATCTTCAGCATTAAAAAATGGCGAAGTTCTACTATTAGAAAATTTGCGTTTTTATAAAGAAGAGGAAAAAGGAGATGAAGCCTTTGCTCAAAAATTAAGCAAGCACGGCACCATTTATGTAAATGATGCTTTTGGAACTGCCCACCGTGCTCACGCCAGCACAGCAGTTATGGCTAAATTTTTTACCCCCGAAAACAAATGTTTTGGCTTTGTAATGGCTGGCGAGGTTGAAAGTATTAATAAAGTATTAACGCAGGCGCAAAAACCATTTACAGCCATTATTGGTGGCGCAAAAGTTAGCGACAAAATTTTAATTATTGAGCAGCTGCTTGATAAAGCAAACAATATTATAATAGGCGGCGGTATGGCCTTTACCTTTGTTAAAGCAATGGGTGGGCAAATTGGTAAATCGTTATGTGAGGAAGACAGGTTAGATACTGCTAAAAAATTAATAGAAACTGCAAAACAAAAAGGTGTAAATATCTATATACCTACGGATGCAATTATTGCAGATAATTTTGCGAACGACGCTAATAAAAAAGAAGTGGATATTGATAAAATACCTGATGGCTGGAT
>JAYTRS010000373.1:0-3850 GCA_043746065.1 Bacteroidota bacterium
CAAACTATGATACATCTATACTTTTAAAACACACAAATTTATATTATAGTTTTTTACATCATTCTTCTATAAATGAAATTTCGGAAACTGGTTTACAAAAAAAGATAAATACTATAAATTGTACTACCTATAATTATTTAAAAGATGCCCATTTTTTAATTCTAACCTTAGGTTCGGCATTTGCTTACTACCACAAACAACTAAATATATATGTGGCTAATTGCCATAAACAACATGCAGACCTGTTCGAAAAGCGATTATTAAAGCTTGATGAATTAGTAAAAGATTACATTCAATTAATTCATCAGCTTCAAACGATTAATCCTAAATTAAAAATCATACTTACAATTTCGCCAGTAAAGTATTTAAAAGATGGTGTTGAAGAAAATTTTATTTCAAAATCTACTTTACGTTTAGCTATTAACGAAATTACACATCAAACAAAAAACTGTTTTTATTTTTCGGCTTACGAATTAATTACCGACGATTTACGCGATTACCGTTTTTATAAAGAAGACCTTGCCCATCCAAACCAACAAGCCATAGACTATGTTTGGCAAAAATTTAGCGAAACCTATTTTAGCAACCAAACACAAGAATTAAACAAGCAACTCAAAAAATTAAATGTAGCAGTACATCATCGGGTTCTTAGTCCGGATAAACAAGAACTAATAAAACATCAAAATTATATTTTAAAATTAAAAGAAGAAATCTGCATTAAACATCCTTACATAAAATTCTAAAAAAAAAATCTTTGTTCATTAAAAATTAACCGTGGTATACCCTCGAAAATACAATTAACCCATTTTTTATTTCGAGCACCTCCCCTACTTTTAAATCCTCTTCGCCAGTAACGTGCCTAATATATTCCATAAATACCTGTTCATCGTCGGCCGTTAATTTTACAACTTCATACTTTAAACTTGGCAATCTATCAAATGCATCTTGCCACCATATTTGTAACTCTTTTTTACCGCTAATTAAGCCATTTGTGTTGGGTTGCCTAATTTTTAATTTTGGGCTGTAATGCAGTGCATCCTCGCTATATAATTTTAACAAACTTACTAAATCGTGCTCATTAAATGTTTTAAACCAGTTTAAAGCAATTTTTTTGTTAGAATGCATAATTTTTAATAATAAATTGTAAAGCTAAATACAATATTTGTAACTTTAAAGCTCGTAATTTTAAACAATGAAAAAACTACACATCATAGGAATAATAATAATTGCCATTGCTATTGGCGTTATTTTTATTTCGTTAAAAAATACTAGTACCTATGCTGATTTTACTGAGGCCATTAATAACCCAAATACCGAATACCACGTGGTTGGTAAATTAGATAAAACGCAACCTCAAATTTACGATCCAAAAATAAATGCCGATGAGTTTTTATTTACTTTAGTTGATAATAAAGGTATAGCAAAGCAAGTAGTACTGCATAAAAGTAAACCACAAGATTTTGAAAAAAGTGAGCAAATTGTATTAATTGGTAAAATGAAAGATAACGAATTTCATGCCAACGATATTTTAATGAAATGCCCAAGTAAATACAACGATAACAAAGCTCAAATTAATTAAAATTGATATTATCAAAATTAACTTTAAATTAGCAATCTAATTATTTTTTTATGACAGAAACACAAGTTAAAACAAGCCATCCAAAAGGCTTATGGGTATTATTTGGTACCGAAATGTGGGAACGCTTTAACTTTTATGGCATGAGAGCCATACTTACCTTATTTATGGTAAATTCATTAATGATGAAAGAAGCCGATTCGTCGTTAATTTACGGTGGTTTTTTAGGATTATGTTATTTAACACCCATGTTGGGTGGTTTTATTTCTGATCGTTTTTTTGGGAATAGAAATTGCATATTACTTGGTGGTGTAATGATGGCAATAGGCCAAATGATATTGTTTGCAAGTGCCTCAGTTTTTGGCTCAAATTTAGAATTGGCAAAAACACTATTATGGGTAGCTTTAACAATTATCATTTTTGGTAATGGTTTTTTTAAGCCAAATATTTCGAGTATGGTGGGTAGTTTATATCCAAAACAAGAAAAAAGTAAATTAGATACAGCCTTTACTATTTTTTATATGGGTATTAATTTAGGAGCATTTTTAGGTCAGTTAATTTGTCCATTAGTGGGTGACGTTAAAAATGCTGGAGGTATTAGAGATATACACGCGTTTAAGTGGGGCTTTTTAGCCGCCTCAATTGCTATGTTAATTGGCACTGCTGTTTTTCATTTTTTAAAAAATAAATATGTTGTAACGCCCGAAGGAAAACCTTTAGGAGGATTACCAAAACATAACGATGCCTCTCATTACGAAGAAGGCGAATCGCAAAAAGCAATTTTTTCAACAAAATCATTAGTAATAGCTGTTGTTACATTTATTGCTTTATTTTTTGTGTTCAGGTATATGTTAGCAGGTACAAACCCAATAAAAACTATTATTTATCCAATTATTTATTCTTTAGGTTTAACTTTAGCAGGATTAATTATTTCTGATAAATCGTTAACTAAAGTAGAATTGCATAGAATTTTAGTAATTTATATTTTAGGTTTTTTTATCATCTTTTTTTGGGCTGCCTTTGAACAAGCAGGCTCATCCTTAACCTTTATAGCAGATAACCAAACCGACAGACATATTTTTGGTTGGGAAATGCCGCCAAGTATGGTTCAAATTTTTAACGGCATATTTGTTTTTGGCTTCGCATTTCCTTTTAGTATTTTATGGGATAAATTAAGAGCAAAAAACAAAGAACCTTTATCAACTGTAAAACAAGCAATAGGTTTAGGTTTAATTGCAATTAGTTACTTTATTATTGCTCATAACGTTAAAAATTTAGGCAATAGCGGTTTATTAGGTATTCAATGGTTAATACTTTTATATTTAATACAAACATTTGCTGAGTTATGTTTATCTCCAATAGGTTTATCATTAGTTGGTAAATTATCGCCTAAACGTTTTGCTTCATTATTATTTGGCGTTTTCTTTTTATCAAATGCTGCAGGCTACGCTTTGGCAGGTTCTTTGGGAGCTTTAATTCCTGCAACTGGAGACAAATTTAAAAAAGCGCAAGAGCTTGGAATTGATCTACAAGCTGTACTTAATAAAACCATTACGCCTAGTGCCGAGCAACTAAAACTATTAGATGCAAATCAAATTAGTGCTACTAACCCAGTATTTGTTGGAATGGAAATTCATAATTTATTTGAATTTTTTATGGTATTTGTAGTATTAACTGGCATTGCAGCAATAGTATTGTTTTTGTTAACGCCAGTGTTAAGAAAAATGATGCACGGCGTTAAATAATAATGTAACGATAATATACACCTGTAGGGTTTTAAAAACTTTAAGTGCATGCTCACAGTAAACCGTTATATGCTCTAGTCTTATTAAAAATCACTAACATTAGCATCATTAGCGTTCTATTGGAAGATATATCACACATTCAAAATTTTAAAGGCAAATATCCTAAGCAATTATGGTATTTGTTTTTTAGCGAAATGTGGGAACGCTTTTCATTTTATGGTATGCGTGGCATGTTGGTATTTTTTATGGTTAACCAATTAGCCTTAGATGAAGTTCAAGCAAATTTGCAATATGGTGCTACACAGGCTTTTGTTTATGCCTTTACATTTATTGGTGGTTTATTTGCCGATAAAATATTGGGTTACCGCAAATCGTTATTTTGGGGTGGACTATTAATGATTGTAGGAAGTATAATTTTAGCAGTCGATCCAAAACAATTCTTTTTTTTAGGTATTGGTTTTAATATTATTGGCACAGGTTTTTTTAAACCAAATATTTCTACAATGGTAGGCGCATTGTATAAAAATGA
>JAYTRS010000374.1:0-3849 GCA_043746065.1 Bacteroidota bacterium
GTTGTAATAATAAATAACCAAAGCGATTTTGTTTTTAATAATAGTAACGATTTACTTAAAATAAAATACACCAAAAATAATAATGCCACAATTACCAAAGCGGCATAGCCTTTTGTTAAAACAGCCAGGCCTAAACAAACACCCCCAAATAAAGCATTTAACAACTGTTGTTTGCCATTTGGGTTATTTATAAATTGAATACAATTATAAACCGAAATAAAAATAAAAAGGTTAAACCAAGGGTCTATTAATCCCGATTTAAAGTACAAATGTGGTAAAAGTGTTGCTGTATAAAGTAAGCACCAAATAATTCCAAATTTTTGTGAATGAAATTTTCTACCAATAATAAATAAACTAAGCAAGGTAAAAATACTGCACAATGCATTTGGTAAGCGTGCTGCAAATTCGTTAACGCCAAAAATAGTCATGCTAGCAGCTTGCATCCAAATAAATAGAGGTGGCTTTTCCCAAAAGGGGCGGTAGTTTAATCGCACTTCGGCATAATTTTTTGAAACAACCATTTCGCGGGCACATTCTGCAAAATTTACTTCGTCCCAATCAAACAAAGGGCAATTACCAATAAAGGGTATAAATATTACTGCTGCAATTAAAGCAATTAGTAAACCAACACTATAATTATTTTTAATGGCTGAAATCAAAACTTAGTTTTAAAATAATGGTTTATTTAGTTTACTTAATTTATTTTTATATATAAAAATATAATAAAATAGTAAGCTAAAACTTGTCCCAATAATACTACCAACAGTAATATCTACCAACCAATGTTGCGATAAATACGTGCGACTAAAGGCGGTTAATACTGCTAATAAAAAAAACAAAATTTTCGTATAATTAGTTTTAGAAAAAAAAACTAAGCACATAAAAATAGCAAATGCTTGTGTAGAGTGCCCGCTAGGAAAACTATTATGAATGTGCATATGCTCACCCACCACATATTTTATAGGGGTGTGATTGTACCATTTAAAAACAAAAGCGGGGCGCATAATTTCATCGTAAAAACAAAATTTTAAAAGGGTTGAAGCAAGCGTTGCCGTAATTACCGTAATAGCTGTATAAATACCTAACCTAATATTATAAATTAAAATTAGTATTACTAAAAGTGGAGCTAGTGTTCCATCGCCTAAATACGTAATATAAAAAAAGAAAGTATCAATAATTTTATTACCAACTATTTGATTAATGTAAATATGAATAGTTGATTTATCATAACTTAACAAAAAATAAATAGATGTAAAAATTACAGCAATGTAAATTAAAAGTATAAGAGCATTATTTTTTAAAAAATATTTCAATTAATGTTGATTTTTAGCTTCGTTCCAGTATGTATCTAATTCTTCTAATTTACAATCGGCAATTTGTTTACCTTGTGCTTTTACTTTTTCTTCCATATAACCAAAGCGTTTAATAAATTTTTTATTGGTTTGTTCTAAAGCATCTTCAGGATTAATATTTAAAAAACGCGCATAATTAATAAGCGAAAATAATACATCGCCAAATTCTTTTTCGGCTAAGTGTTGATTTTTATTTTTTATTTCTGCATCAAATTCGTTTAATTCTTCTTTTACTTTTTCAAAAACTTGTGAGGGTTCGTCCCAATCAAAACCAACGGCACGGGCTTTTTCTTGTATGCGATACGCTTTTAATAAAGCGGGCATACTATTTGGCACACCGCTTAATACACTTGTATTACCGCCTTTTTCGGTTTGTTTTAATTGTTCCCAATTTTGTTTTACTTGTTCTTCGGTATCAGCTTTTACGTTGCTGTAAATATGTGGGTGACGGTATATTAATTTTTCGCATAATCCATTTATAACATCGGTAATAGTAAAGGTATTTGTTTCGCTGGCTATACGTGTATAAAAAATAATGTGTAATAAAATATCTCCTAATTCTTTTTTAACTTCGGTTAAATCATTTTTTAATATAGCATCGCTTAGTTCGTATGTTTCTTCAATGGTAAGGTGTCGTAAACTTTCAATAGTTTGTTTTTTATCCCAGGGGCATTGCTCACGCAATTCATCCATAATTTTTAGTAAGCGTAAAAACGATTCAGCACGTTTATCCATAACTTGTAAATTTAATAAATTTTACTAAACCTATGTTTTATTAAATTAAGTTAAATAGATGTATAGAAATTAGTTTTTATTAAATATTATTTTAAAATCATAAAAAAAGCTGTACGGTTTGTACAGCTTTTTTGTTTAGTAAGAATTTATATTACTTTGTAATAATTAGTTTTTGCGCTTTAAAACTGCCTTTTATGTTTGGGCTTATAAAGTATATCCCTTCAGCTAAATTATTTATAGTATGGGTTCTATTATTTATGTTTGATAAAATTATTGTTTTAATGGTTCTGCCTAAAGCATCGTATACATTTAATTCCGTATCTATTGTAGATTGAATAGATACGTTACCATTGCTTGGATTTGGGTATATTAATAAATCGTTATTACTTACAGTAGTTATATAATTATTTTTTATTCCAAGTACAATTGGTTGTGGCATAACTACATTTATATACGCCATTGATAATGGTGAAGATGTTTTTGTAATACTATAAGTGGCACATGTTGTAGTTGTTCCACTACCACAGGTTGCACTAACAGTTAAACAAATAGTATATAAACCTGTTGGCGAATATGTATGAGAAGTAATTAACGTATTACTAGATGTATTATCGCCCCAACTCCAAGTTGCATTGGCAACATTATATGGGTATGCTGGGGTTGCTTGCCAATTACCGGGGCTTATTTGAGTGAGCGTAAAATTAGAATTGGCATTACAGGGAGCGGTATTGACATAAATATTTGTAATAACGCTATCTTTACACTGAAGTGCATTTGATTCTTGTAAAATTAAAGTAGCGTAATACAAACCCGAATTTGAATATGTATGATTAGTATTAGAACTACCAGAAATTATATTACCATCTCCAAATTTCCAAGTGTATGTTGTATTTACTGATGTACCAGTAGATGTAGAGATAAAATTTATTAAACCATTCGAGTTTTGAGTGTATGTAAACGATGGTGTAAGGTTACAAGTATTTGTTGTTACGGTTATTACTTGAGAACTAGTAGATGAACACGCCGGAGAGTATGATTGATTGGATGTTATTAAGTTAATAGTGTAAGTGCCATTTGTAAAAACATTTGATGCCGATTGCCCAGAAGCAAAGTAAGAACCATTGCTATTCCAGTTGTAAAATGAAAGATTTGAAAATGTACCTGTTGAAGTACTAATAAAATAAACCAATCCATTATTACCTAATGAGTATGTAAAGCTTGCTGCTAAATTGCATGGATAACTACTAACATTTATAAATTGAGAAATACTATCCTTACAACCACTACCATTATTAACTACTAATTTAATAGAATAGCCGCCATTGCTGGAATACGTATTTGCTGTATTTATTCCACTCCCAATTGTCCCGTCACCAAAATTCCAATTATAGGTCGAACCTGAAATTGTACCGGTTGAAGTACTCGAAAAATTAATTAAACCGTTTGCTCCAGCAGTATAGTTTAAACTTGGCATTAGCACACAAGTAGGGGTTATTGCATTAGTTACTTGAACTGTTTGAACTATAGAAGCACTACAAGTAGGGCCAGTACTATTTATTGTTAGATTGACAGAATATGTTCCATTGGCTGTATACGTATGCGAAGGATTGTATGCCGTAGCACCTTGCGAATCTCCATAATTCCAACTATATGTTGTAGAAATATTAGTGCCAGTGCTTGTACTAATAAATGAAACATTACCACCTGAATTATTACTTGCAAAAAAACTCGCACTACATTGTGCTTTAGTTAATTGTTGAAT
>JAYTRS010000375.1:0-3845 GCA_043746065.1 Bacteroidota bacterium
TAAATCCTTACAATAATAAACTTTTAGTAATTTACGATAATTGTAATATTGATGTTATTGATGATAGTTATACGGTTTCAAACTATTCTGATTTTAAATCTAAATTACTAAGCGGTAAAAAAATAATAAACGAAGTAACCTTTAGCGGTAAATTTGCCTATTTAGCCTGTGGTTTTGGTATTGTTTTATTTGATACTGAAAAATTAGAAATTAAAGAAACCTTTTACATTGGCCCCTTAGGCAGTAGTTTAGAGGTATATCAATTAGCTCTAACCGATTCTATTATTTATGCAGCAACCCCAAAGGGGCTTTACCGCTCTAATTACGAAACAAAATTATTAAATAATTACAAAAATTGGTCGGTAGATTCTCTTCCACTTATTCCAAAAAACTCAGCTATTGGTAGCGTAGCAAATGTTGGTGGTAAAGTTGTAACGGCCTACTCACCTTGGAAATTAGATGCTACTCAAAATCAAAAAGATACTATTTACACCTTAACGGGTAATGTTTGGAGCAAGTATGTAAAAAATGGGTATCCTGCTACCATAAAAAAGTTTTGTAATACTTCAGATAATCTGTTAGCCTATATTGATCAATTTGGTATGCAAGTGCGCGATTTTTCAACCAATGTATTACAAGTGTATTTAAATACGTTTAATGGGCAAAGTGTATTGTTTAACGACTGCTTTTTTGGTAAAGATAATAATAACAATTTCTCGTACTGGGCAGCTGATTTATTTAACGGTGTTGTTCAAACATTTGGTTATACTGCACAAAGCATAAAAGTAAATGGTACAAATACAAGTGGCGTTGGTAAAATAGATGTATTTAATGGCAAAGTAGCAGTAGCCCATTCGTTACCTAATACTGGTGGTGGTTCTAACTATTACCAAAACGGTATAAGTATTTTAAACGAAGGCACTTGGAACGAATATAGATTTAAAGATTTTACCGGAACCACAATTTACGATATAAATAACGTGTTATTTGATAGAAAAGATAAAACACGCTGTTTTGCCACATCGTGGTACAGCGGCTTATTAGAATATAAAAATAATCAATTAGTAGCGGTGTATAATTATACCACAAATGGCTTATCTCAAGTTTATCCAGGTTCTTCACATTGTAGCGGTTTAGCAATGGATAAGGATGCTAACTTATGGTTTGCGAATAGCAACGTACCCGATTTTTTAAATGTATTAAAAACAGATGGTACCATTCAAAAATTTAATTTTGGCTTTGCAAAATTTGCACGTAGAGTTTTAGTAGATAAAAGTAATTTTATTTGGGTAACCGATGAAGATAATGGTGGCTTAATTGTATATAACAGTAATGGTTTTGCCAATCCACAGCTTAATGTAACGTATAAGCTATTAACTAAAGCTGCTGGAAGTGGTAACCTTGAGTCAAACTCTGTGTATGCAGTTGCCGAAGATAAAGACGGTAAAATATGGGTAGGCACGGGTGCGGGTATTAGAGTATTTTACAATCCATCTACCTTATTTAGTAGTAATAACATTGATGGGCAACCCATAAAAATTGTACAAGATGGGAATGTAGAATTATTATTAGACAAAGAAACTGTAACTACTATAGTAGTAGATGGGGCCAATAATAAATGGGTAGGTACACAAAATAGTGGTGTGTATTGTTTTAGTTCCGATGGGTTAAAAGAACTATTTCATTTTACAAAAGATAATAGCCCTTTGTACTCTGATAATATTATTGATTTAAATTATGACATCACCACGGGCGATATTTATATAGGTACAGATGTGGGCATTCAATCTTATCGCAGTATTATTATTGAGGGCGATGAACAATACCAAAACGTATTTGCATATCCTAATCCCGTAAAGCCAAGTTATCAGGGCTCAGTTTTAGTGCGAGGTTTAATTGATAATTCGGTTGTAAAAATTGTTGATGAAAGTGGTAACCTTGTTTGGGAAACAAAATCAACAGGGGGGCAAATAGAATGGAATTTAAAAACACTTTCAAATAGCCGAGTACAAACAGGTGTGTATGTAGTATACGCAACTACTACAAATGGCGAACAAAGGGCTGTTACAAAAGTGCTAGTTGTTAATTAATGCGCGTATCCGACAAAGCCATTTTATTACAAGCCATTAAACATGGCGATAAAAAATACATTTTAAAATTATTTACCTTAAACCATGGCTTAGTTACAGCCTTTGCGGTAGTGGGTTCATCACCAAAAGCTAAAATAAAAACAAGTGCCTTAATGCCTTTAACCTTGTTAGACGTTGAATTAACGATTAAACAAAATAAAGAAGTACAACAACTAAACGAAGTAGCATGTTATTATATTACTACCACAATTCATACATCGCTATTTAAATTAAGCATTGCACAATTTATAAATGAAACTTTAATTAAAACTTTAAAAGAACAAAGTGCAAACAAACATCTTTTTGAATTTATAGAAACCTGTATAAAATTTTTAAACACCAACCAAAGCAGCTTTACAAATTTGCATTTGTATTTTTTAATTGAGTTAACAAAGTATTTAGGTATTGAACCGCAAAACAATTACACAAAATACAATTGTTATTTTGATTGTAGCGAAGGGCAGTTTACCAATTATAGTTTAGCATTTCCATTAGGATTAAGTGCTGAGGAATCGTTTTTATTATCAGAATTTTTAAAAATAAATAGTTTAAAAGTAACTATTACTAATATTCAACGCCAACAATTACTTACTGGTATCTTGGCATATTATTCTGTTCACATACCTAACTTTGGTAATTTAAAAAGCTTGGCGGTATTGCAAGAAGTTGTTGCTGTGTATGCATAGCAATTCATCTACTCAAAATTAATATAATTTAAAATTTTAAAATAAGCAGTTTCGTCGTTTAGTACTTCTTTTAAATTAAGCGCTGTTATTGGCGTTTTACGTTTAAAATTAAAAATTTGTTTAGTTAGTTCGTAGGTTAAATAAGGATGTTTGTTTACGGTTTTAAAATCATCCGTATTAATGTTTATCTTTTTTATTAATGAAGCATTAACGCTTATAAATTGTTTAATATCTAAAAATAATTCATCCGTAAAACCGTACACTTCTTTTATTTGTTCAATAGTTACAAAGCCACCCAGCATACTTCTATACTTTAAAATACGCTTGGTAAATGCTGGTCCAATACCTTTTAAATCGAGTAAGGCTAAACTATCACAGGTATTTAATTCAATTATTTTTTTGGAAGAATACTTTTTTTGTAGTACTACATTTTCTGTACTTATTTTAGTTGTGGGGTAAATTTTAGGGCTAGTAGTTGTTTCTATTAAAATGTAGGGTTCAAGTATATTATACAAATAATCACTAACACCGTATATTTTTTTCAAATCTATTTTTTGTTTAAATACAAAACCACGTTCTCTAAATTTAATAAATGTTTTTGCAGTTTTTTCTTTAAAGCCAAGTTTTATAAGATTATCAAATGTTATGGTATTAGGGTTAAATACAAATAAGGTCGATTTATTAATGATATCAGTATAATTTTTATCATATTTATTTTTAGAATTTTCAAAAGCACTATCTAATTTATTTTCTATTAATGGTAAATTTTTAATGCTAATTTTAATTGGCACTATAAAATAGGGATAAAAAATACGAACAAGTAATAATATAAAACATACACAACAAAGTATTAGCAAGCCATTACGCTGTTGTTTATTAAATCCAAAATAATTATTTATAAAATTAAGTAGTAACATTTTTTTTATTAAAAAAATAATAAATTGGAATTCCAATGGCCATAATAGCCAAACCTAAACATGTATTTTGTGGTTTAAAAATTAATAAATCAATACAAATAAATCCTGCAATC
>JAYTRS010000376.1:0-3845 GCA_043746065.1 Bacteroidota bacterium
AAATTACCGTTGAAAAAACTGAAGAATTATACCTATATTTATTTGAAATAAATAAACGCTTGTTACAATTAGAAAAAGAAAATAACGAGTTAAAAATAGCTTTAAAAAACAAACATTAATGTTTAAAACAAAATACCACATATTACTTACAGTATTATTTTTTATAGCCTTGCTTTGCAACAGTTGTAAAAAATACCCGAAAGATGAGCATTATACCCTTCGCACTATTACTAATAGAATTACAGGCACTTACATTTTAGATAAATTATATTGTGAATGGCATCGATTCAACTTGCTTAATACCGCCCTGCGTAGCCCATAATGAATTACAATATGGCAAAGCTGACGGTAATTACTACTTTTTGTTTCGTAAATTTGGTAAAGATAATATTACTGGTATAAATGGAGGAGGAGCATATGCTTATGGAAATGATTGTAAGGATTTGATATTGGATTGTAACGTATTTACAGGTGAAAAAAATGTATTAAGACCTATTAAAAAAAATTACGAGGAGAGGTGGCAAATTCAAAAATTAACTAAAACCGATTTTTGGTTTACACAAACTTACGCAGGTTTTACTTTTGAGGTTCACTTAAAAAAAATACACGCATTATAAGTAACAACAGCCATAAAATTACTAATCAACAACAAACCTGTTTTTAACCCAAAGCCTCTACCCTACTTTTGTAGGTAATAATTTTTTGGTTTTGGGTATCGCTTTCGGTTAGGCCATCTTTTAAACGTACAATGCGGTGGGCATGTAAGGCAATATCTTCTTCGTGGGTTACTAAAATTATAGTGTTGCCATTTTTATGTATTTCTTCAAACAAGCCCATAATTTCTACCGATGTTTTACTATCTAAATTTCCGGTAGGCTCATCGGCTAATATAATAGCAGGTTTATTTACCAAAGCACGGGCAATGGCTACACGCTGGCGCTGACCACCACTTAACTCATTTGGTCTATGGCTCATACGGTTGCCTAAGCCCACTTGCTCTAACACTTCTTTGGCACGTTTATCTCTTTCTTCTTTACTAAAACCTGCATACACTAAAGGCAATGCAACGTTTTCTAAGGTGGTGGCGCGAGGCAATAAATTAAATGTTTGAAACACAAAGCCTATTTCTTTATTACGTACTTGGGCCAGTTGGTTATCTGTCATTTTTGAAACCGATAGGTTATTTAAAATATAATCGCCACTGGTGGGGCTATCCAAACATCCTAGCATATTCATTAACGTAGATTTGCCGCTACCCGAAGGCCCCATTAAAGCTACGTACTCGTTTTTATTAATAGATAAGGATACATCTTTTAAGGCATTAATAACCTCATCGCCTATTTTATAGGTTTTTTTTATGTGAGATATAGAAATAATTTCGTTCACTGCCACAAATTTACTTATTTTACGGTCTAAATAAAACATTAAATTTTACAATTATGAGTTTTTACCGCCGAATAAAATATTTTTTAGTTCATACCCTAAAATTAACCAACGAAGATGCGCAAGCAACAATAGATAAAGGAGTTATAGAAATTGATGGTGTTGCTATAAAAGATAACGTTTTTTTAAACGATTTTTCGGAAGTGAAAATTGATGATAAAATTGTAAGACCCAAAAAAGAATTTGTGTATTTTAAATTTTACAAACCTATTGGTTACGAAAGTACACTTAGTAAAAATGTAGAAAATAATTTAGCCGATTTTTTTACAGATTATAAAAATTTATCCATTGCAGGGCGATTGGATAAACAATCGGAAGGCTTATTACTACTGAGTAATAATGGAAAGTGGGTAGAAAATATTACCAACCCAAAATTTGAAAAAGAAAAAGAATATTTAGTAGAACTAGATAAAACGCCTACCAGTAATTTTGTTGAACTTTTTACAAAAGGTGTAAACATTGGTTACCATGTTACAAAACCTTGCACCTGCGAAATTAAAGAGGGCAATTGGATAAAAGTTGTATTAAAAGAAGGTAAAAATAGGCAAATACGCAAAATGTGTAAAACGTTAGGTTACGAGGTTGTAACACTTTGTCGCACAAAAATTGATGCCGTTGAATTAGGCACATTAAAATCGGGCGAAAAAGCAGAATTTACTGTAAAAGAATAAATAAATTATTTTTTAATTACTTCTAATGGCCTCTACAGGGTCTAACTGGCTGGCATTGTATGCCGGAATAAAGCCACTAATAATGCCAATTAGAATAGATATTGTAAATCCTAAAATAACATTGGTGCCTGATAAACTTATATCCATATCAATGGCATCTTTGCCTAATAAGGTAATAATATAGGTAAGTATTAAACCAAAAAAACCACCAACGGTGCTTAACAACACACTTTCACTTAAAAACTGAATTAATATAAATAAGTTTTTAGCTCCTAAACTTTTTTGTATACCAATTAAATTAGTGCGTTCGCGCACACTTACAAACATAATATTGGCAATACCAAAGCCACCAACCAAAATACTAAAGCCTCCTATAATCCATCCTGCCATGCCAATAATTTCAAACAAGCTATCAAAACCTTTACTTAATAAACTTGTTTCGTTTAAGGCAAAGTTAGGTTCGGTTAAGGGTTTTAATTTACGAATGCCTCGCAGCAAACCTGTAAGTTCATCCATCATCTCGGCGTTAGTAACATTTGGTTTTGCTTTACAGTAAATACATGGGTCGGCGTTTTCGCTTTTTGTATCTAAAAAATAACGCGCAAAATTAAAGGGCGTTATTACTTGATAATCAAAACTAACTCCTAACAAACTTTCACCTTCTTTTTTTAAAGTGCCAATAATAGTAGCCTTATAGCCCGAAATTTTTATTTGTTTGCCAATCGGGTCTTCGCTACCAAACAAACCTTGTGCAATAGCGCTACCAATAAGGCAAACGTGGTAGCCTGCATCGGTTTCGGTTTGTGTAAAATAACGTCCTGCACTTAAATCAAAGTTTTTTATTTTGTAAAAATCGTGCGAAATACCTCCTATTACTGCATTTTGTATACTATTACTTTTGTATTTAATGGTTTTGCGAGCGCCCATGCGGTAAGCAATGGCTTGGGTACTTTTGCAACGTTTTTGTAACTCGTCTAACTCATAATATTTTGGTATAGGGCGGTTAATATATTTCCACCAAGGGTAATCGGCACCAAAGCTCCAAGGCCATTTTTGCACATATACTACATTATTACCTAAAGTTTGTATGCTACCGCGAATATTGCTTTCTAAACCATCAACAATGGTAAACACTAAAATAATAGCAAAAATACCAATGGTAATGCCTAATAAACTTAAAAACGAGCGTAATTTATTAGCAATTAGCGATTGCCAAGCAAATAAAAGACTTTCTTTAAAAAGTAATAAAAACATAGTGTAAAAGTAAAAATAAAATTGGCTTGGTTATAATTTGTTATTATTTAAAGGGTAAGAGCTAAATACTATAATCTCTTTCGCCAAAAATGCTACTACCAATCCTTATCATGGTGCTTCCTTCTTGTATGGCAATTTTATAATCTGAACTCATACCAATACTTAAAACAGAACATGAAGAATGAGAACTAGAAAATGATTTCGCAAATTCATTTAGCGATTTAAATTCTTTTTTAACCTGCTCTTCATTAGTAGTATTACTTGCCATAGCCATAAAGCCTTTAATAGCAATGTTTTTAAGCTCTTTAAATTCTACCGAGTTTAAAATAGTTTCGGCTTCGGCAAACGATAAACCAAATTTTGTTTCTTCTTGCGCTATATAAATTTGTAGCAAACAGTTAATGACTCGGTTATTTTTTAAGGCTTGTTTATTAATTTCTTTTAATAAACTAAAACTATCAACGCCATGTACTAAAT
>JAYTRS010000377.1:0-3832 GCA_043746065.1 Bacteroidota bacterium
CTTGGTTATTAGGCGAATCGGCCACATAACTTGCTTTTAAATAATTATTATAAAATGCTTTATCAGTTGTTGTACCATTGTTATCCAAATCCCACCCAATTTCAGAACCACTTGTAAAAAAATTACCGCCTTGTTTTAAATAGTTTTGTACCAAAATTTGCTCAGTACTATTAAAGGTTTGGTTAGCCGTACTTTCTTTGCCCAACAGCCAATCAACAGCTTTGTACGTTGCTAAATTTACAATACCATCTTGAATGGCTTCGTTAGTAGCCGAAGAGAAATTTTTATTACAACTTTTTATTGCTGAGCCATGCTGACGAATAAAATCATACGTATTACCTGTTATAATTCTATCAAAACCATTTACTATTAAAACACTATCTTGATAGTTGCAAGGTACTGCTGCCAATACTTCTGAAATATTAGAGGTAATGGAATAAGTAGCATTGTATGCTGCAATTTTTATATAACAGATTTGCCCTACAGTTGGCGATAAAATTAAATTTGTTTTTAATTGTGTAACAGGTGAGTTAAATACTGTGCCGTTGGTACTTGTATAAATTTTATAATGAGTGGCGTTATTATCATTTTTAACTTTTATTTCGATGCTATTATTTGCTTTATTAACAACCGCAAAAGATACTGGCGTACTTAAACTACCAACTGGTGTAAAATAAGGGTAGTAAGGCTGTGCCATTGCACCCTCATCACTCAATAAAGTATTTAATGTTGACGATTGTAAAATGTTTTTTAAAGTGGTAGGATTACCATTATATAATACAGCGTTTTGCACTAATCGAATACCATGGCTGTAATCCATGTAAGTATCGGCATGAACATTGGTAAGCGGTTGAATAGGATTACCAACCGAGGTATGCCAACCGTAAATTATAACGCGATTAGAGGTTGTATAAATTTGATTAGAAATAATTACATCTTTTTTATCGCCACCAGTTGCTGTACCTAATGTATTTGTAAAACTACTACGTTGTGAGCCCACCATATTATTGTGTTGCGCAAAGGCTTGAACGGTTGTCATAGTGCCACTTGCTGGTATTGTTAGTGGTGTTAACGTTAAATTAGCTTGAGCATAAATATCATTTACCATTTTACGAGTGGGTAAAGTGCAACCAATACTATCGGCTATTTTTGTAGCAATAATGGGCGACATAGGGCATAAAAAGTAATCAGCATCACTTCCAATAGCTATATAATCAGGTATAACATAATACATAACACTTTGCAAACTGCTACTAATAATAGCGGTAGATGTTACTGGTGTTAACGTACGTAAAAAATTAGGCACATTACCTTTTATAAATTCGTAATAAATTAAATTTTCGCGGGCTGTAAAACTAAGCGGCGCAATTGCAGCAGTAAATTGAGTACCTGTCATATACGACGCTAAACGCGGGGGAATATTTAGCGTTTGGCATTTAACACTACCACAAACTACAAGCATTAAAAAAAAAAATAATTTTTGCATGGTTTTAAAAATAATAGTTGAAGTTAGTAATTGAATTGAAAGAAAAAAATAATTAAAATCTCTAAACTGATTTAAATATAAAAGTTATAAAGTTATTTTAAAAATCGTCGTCCTCCGCCTTTTTCTTGGGCGTTTGAAGCGTTTTTTTAGAGGAATTATTTGAGTTTGGTTTTTCTAATTCAAATTGATTGTTTGCTTTTATAATTTGTTTACTTGTAGCTGAATCTTTTTTAAATAAACCAAATTCATCCTTTAATAATTTTTTAAGAGTTTGTTTTTCTTCTTTAATATCGGTTTTAATTTTATCTTTTAATCCTTTTCTATCATACTTAATTATTGGGTTATCAATGGTGCCAGTCATTAATATAAATGCGCTTCGGCGGTTATCTTTATCATTTTCAATAGGACCAAATTCGGCATCATCTTTTTTTCGTTTTTTAGATAATAATTCACTAATTAATAATTGAATGTGATAATCAATTTCATCATTAAACGAATGTGTACCCCAAAAACTAATATTTAAAGCGGAGTTATTTAACTCAGTTTTAGGTATAATAATTACACTATTTTTTATTTCGATTGTACTTTTTAAAGTTGAAAATTTAATACGTTGCAAATCTTGTAAATTAACAAATTTAGAAAGACTAAATAAGGGCTTAAAATCAATTAATTCACCACGTTCAATCGTCATATCTGATGTGGCTTGAAGCGATTTATAATCGGGTTCTAGTTTAGTATTCCAATTACAACTAAAATCAATAGTGGATGTTAAAAAACCTTTTATATTTTTATCCTGTAAAGTGGTTTGCCCAAAATTATTTACACTAGCAAATAATTGATTTACATTTATGTTTTTTAAATTGGCCTGTAGTACTACCTCTAATTTATTATTAGAATTATCAGCAAAGGCATCAATACTAGCCTCGCCTTGCATAGCATTAAAGCGCATATCACTTATAATTGCTTTTTGATTTTTTATTTCAATGGTACCTACAATTTTTTGAGCTTCAAATTTATTAAACTTAAAGTTGCTAATGTCTGCATCTAATTTAAAATTTATACCTGCGGGTATTAAAGTTGTTGTAGTTGTTTGTGATGAATTTGTTGACGCTAAAAAATCATCTAAATTAAAGTTTGTTGAAACTAAACTACCATTAATAGTAAGCGGCTGTGTAGCATCTAATAAATAATTAAACATGCCAGGCATTTTTCCGTTTAGTAAAACATCGCTAGAACCTTTCGTTAATTTTAAATCTTGCACTATAATCTCTCTATCAACAGCCATTAAGGAGCAACTTTCAATAGCAAAAATTTTATTATCGCCTTTAAATTGTGCTTGTAAATTTTTAATAGATGCGTTTAAGTTTAATTGTACATTATTTGAAAATGTTTTTGTTTTTAAGTCGTTTAACAACCCTTTAATACTAGCGTATAAATTTAATTGGCCATTTAATTTAGTAAGTGTATCTATTGGCCAAAAGGCGTATACATTGGCTAAATCAACATTTGCAATTAAATTTGCTTTTATAAAAGGTTGGTTAAAATTTTCAATGTTTAAATTACCGTTTAATATATCGTTATTTAATGTAGCCGAAATGTTTTTTAATTCTAATTCTGAATTTAAAGGCGAATAATTTAAAACGCCTTCTAAATTAACAGCCTTGGCGGTAATAGATTTTGCTTTATAGGTAATTTGAGCATCTATAATACCGAAAGCACTATTGGTTGAAAATTCAAAATTTTTGTATTTAATATTCCCACTCGCATAAAAATTACCTGTGCTTTCGTAATCGTTAGTTTTTTGTTTGTAAGCTTCAGGTAATAAAGATAATACAGACTCAATATCTAAATTTTTTGCCGTGTAATTTAAATCTAAATTTTGCAAACTATCTTTATAATTAAAATCTCCGGCAACGTTAAATTGCATTTTATTTAAAGTAATACTAGCTGAATTTATTTTATAATTTGTATTTGTAACCTTAAGCGCAACATTAA
Organism: Bacteroidota bacterium; assembly: GCA_043746065.1. Lineage (GTDB taxonomy): Bacteria > Bacteroidota > Bacteroidia > B-17B0 > Aurantibacillaceae > Aurantibacillus. The sequence continues at coordinate 3,482 of JAYTRS010000377.1, forward strand.
TATTGCAATTTTTATTTTGAAAAATATTTTTTTTGTGCGAGCTTATTTTATTAACAACTAACTGCCCTTTAGACATTAATGTATAATCTTTATCGTTAAAATTACCACTAAAACTAAGCGCACTAATAGTAATATTACTTTTAAATTTTGTTTTATAATCTGTATATAACACATGACCATTGATAAGTTGAATATCTTGCAAATTAAAACTTAAACTATCGTTTTTTGTACTATTAGCTGTAGGTTCGGTGTTCCAAAAAACATAATTAGGTTTACCATTTTTAAATGTTTTTAAATTTGTATAAAAAGAATTTAATGTGATTTTTTTTATATCGTATTTTTTATTCCATA
>JAYTRS010000378.1:0-3803 GCA_043746065.1 Bacteroidota bacterium
ATACCTGGCTGACCCGGAACGTTATCAAAGCCCCAACCATAATCAATACCTAACAAACCAAACATGGGTAAAAACACACGTAAACCTACACCTGCACTACGTTTTACCTGAAAAGGATTAAAGGTTTTAAAGTTTGTCCAAGTATTACCTGCTTCGGCAAAGCCTAAAATAAATATAGTTGCTTGTGGGTTTAAACTAATGGGGTAACGCAATTCCATAGTATAACGTGCACAAATTGGGTCGCCGCCACTGCTGGAAATACTGTTATCAGGATAACCGCGAAGAGCAATAATTTCGCGCGCCACAAAGTTTTGGAAACCACTAATACCACTTCCGCCCATATAAAAGCGTTCGAAAGGCGAAAAGCCCACATTTTTGTTATAATAACCTAAAAAACCATAACCTACTTTTGTGCGCAATACAAGGTTACGCGCTTCCTTACCTTCCGTACCTTTTTTATTAGTAAGTTGAGTAAACCACTCAGCAGTAATTTTATATTTTTGATATTCAATAAATTTATAACGCTCTTGCGGGGTTAAATTGGGATAATCTTTATTTTCGAATTTAGAATAAGGTGGGGTATATTGTGCATGAAATACAAAATTAGAGCCATGTTTTGGATAAATAGGCGCATCAATAGAGTTACGCGAAATATTTATACCCAAGTTAATATCGTTAGCATAACCAGTATTAAATATAGGAAAAGCACCGTATTTATTTAAATCGTAATAATTATAGTTTAAGTTAGTGTATAAATTAAAATAATTATCGGGCCATTGTAAGCGTTTACCAAAACCTATAGATGTTCCTATAATACTCATACTATTACGATTTGGATTGTATATTTTGCCCAATGTAGGGTCGGTAACATACCTACTTTGCCCATTACTAAATAACGAGTGAAAGGCCGATACCGTAAGTGAATTTGGCTTTTTACCACCTAACCAAGGCTCGGTAAACGATGCGTTGTAAGATTGATAATAAATACCGTTTGTTTGTGCTCGTATGCTTAAACGTTGGCCATCGCCACTAGGCAAAGGTCTCCACGCCGATTTATTAAAAATATTGCGTGCTGAAAAATTATTAAACGTTACACCTAATGTGCCAATAATACCAATACCACCAGCACTTCCGCCAGCAGAACTTGCATAATTTGTACGGCCACCGTAGCCCCCACTTAATTCAATTTGGTCGCTTGGTTTTTCTTCAACGGTATATTCTATATCTACTGTGCCCTCTGCTGGGTTTGGTGTAGGTACTACATTAAGTTTTTCAGGATCGAAGTACCCTAATTGTGATAATTCGCGCTGTGTACGTATAATATCCGAACGGCGAAAGAGTTGCCCTGGTTTGGTTCTAATTTCGCGATATATCACATGGTCGTTGGTTTTATCGTTTCCTTTTATGGTTACTTTATTAATTGTAGCTTGTTTGCCTTCGTACATTAAAAGATCAAAATCTATGGTATCGTTATGTATGTTACTTTCTTGTGGGTTTATTTGAAAAAACAAATAACCATCATCTTGGTAAAGACTACTTACATCAAAACCATTGGGATTCATAAATAGTTTTTGTTCTAATTTACTTTGGTCGTAAACATCACCAGGTTGTATATTTAAAATAGTATCTAATTGGCCACTACGGTATTTGCTATTACCAAACCATTTAAAGTTTCCAAAATAATATTTATGGCCTTCGTCTATCGTCACATCAATGGCCACACGGTTTGGACTAACAAAATACGTAGTATCTTTTATTATTCGGGCATCGCGGTAGCCTTTGGCATTATATTTTGCAACTATATTGGGTAAATCTTTTTCTAAATTTTCTTCTAAATATTTACCAGAGTTAAAGGGGTTATACCACCTAAAAGGTTTGCTATCTTTTAATTTACGGCGCAGTTTACCATCACTTAATAAGGTATTGCCAATAATGTTTACATCTTGTATGCGTACTTTTTTATTTTTTTCAACATTAATGGTTATAATAGTATGTGGTGCTTTGGTAGTAGGGTCGGGTATTTGGGTAATGGTTACCACATTATGATAATAACCTTTATCTAAATAAAAATCGTGCACGGTATTTTTAATAGTACCAATCATATAATCGGTTACAACGCGTTCTTTTAACAATCTAATTTTATTACGAATATCATCTGCATCGCTTTTTTTAACACCACCTTTAAACGAAAATTTTGAAAGACGTGGTCGCTCAACTACTTTTATAATTAAAAAAATATCTTTTCCAATAATTTTATCTTGTAGTATTTGTATGTCTTCAAAAATACTTTGTTTCCAAAGTGCTTTAATGGCATCGGCAATTTTATCTCCAGGTATTGTAATTTCTTGTCCTTCGGCTAGGCCCGATAGGAGTGCAATTACGCTGGGGTCGGTAAAATTTGCACCCTCAATTTTTAAGGGAGCTAAGCGGTATTTTTTTGGCGCTTTAAGGGCATCAATATACGTGCTATCGTTTGTTTGTGAAAGAATAGTAGAGCCTACAATTAAAAATAAAAAAAGTATTAATTTAAGTTTCGTCATTTTTTAATTGTTGTTAATTTGATCGCTAGTTTTACCAAATCTACGTTCGCGATTTTGGTAGGATAAAATAGCTTTATAAAAATCGTTTTTTCTAAAATCGGGCCAAAGTGTATCGGTAAAATAAAATTCAGCATAGGCCAATTGCCATAGTAAAAAGTTGCTAATGCGGTGTTCGCCACTAGTTCTAATCATCAGAGCCGGGTCGGGAAAATTAGAGGTAGTTAAATGTTTATCTATTAGGGTTGCATTAATATCTGTTGTTTTTATAGTGCCATTTTGTACTTGTGTGGCAATTTGTTTTATTGCGTTTATAATTTCCCATTTGCTACTGTAGCTTAAGGCTAAAATTAAATTAACGGTAGTGTTATTGGCAGTAATATTTATCGATTCTTGTAACTCATTTTGGCAACTTTGCGGTAGGCTGGTAATATCACCAATGGCATGCAATTTTACACCTTTTTTATTAAGGTTGGGGGTTTCCATACTTATGGTAGCCACTAAAAGTTCCATCAACGCATCTACTTCTTCTTTTGGCCTGTTCCAGTTTTCGGTACTAAACGCATAAAGGGTAAGGTACTTAACACCAAGTTCGCCACATGCTTCTACAATTTCGCGTACAGAATTTACCCCTTCATAATGCCCAAAAATACGGTCTTCGCCCTGTTGTTTTGCCCAACGCCCATTGCCATCCATAATAATGGCAACATGTTGAGGTATATTTGCAGTATCTATTTTATATTTTAAATCCATAGCTAATTTAGCCAAAACGCAAAGATAACAAAATAGCCTAAACCCTACTTTAAAGTGTTAAGCTTTCACTATTTTTAACTTATTGCATAAAACAAGCCTTGAAATGGATGATAATAAATTTAAATCAATAGCCAATAAAATATATGCTTTAAGTGATAAATTAAAGAAGTAATTTTTTTAACCACCTTTAAACCCTCAAGTTTTTTTTAAACCTTGAGGTTTTTTTTTTTTATTTCCTAATCTTTACCTAAATTAACGCTCTAAAATTTTAAATATGTCAACAACACCCGAAGGCCGCCAAATTATATTTAGCATGGTAAATGTATCTAAAATACATCCGCCACAAAAACAAGTTTTAAAAGATATTTATATTTCGTTTTACTATGGTGCCAAAATTGGCGTGTTAGGTTTAAACGGTTCTGGTAAATCAAGCCTACTACGTATTATAGCGGGGATGGATAAAGATTATATTGGAGAAATTCACCAATCGCCAGGCTACAGCATTGGCATGTT
>JAYTRS010000379.1:0-11642 GCA_043746065.1 Bacteroidota bacterium
CCTTTGGCGAATTGTGTTTATCGCCTATAGGTATGAGTATAATGACAAAACTATCGCCACAAAAAACACAAGCCGTTATGATGGGAATGTGGTTTTTGGCCAGTGCTTACGGGCAATATTTTGCAGGTTTACTAGGCGCAAATATTGCAAGTGCTTCTGAAAAAGCAACAAATTTAGAAAAGTTAATTATTTATGCTGATGGCTACAAACAATTAGCCTTATATGCTTTGATTGCTGGTGTTTTACTAATTGCTATTTCTCCATTGGTAAAAAAATTAATGGGTAGTGTAAAATAAATTATTACTAAAAAGTGAATACTTCTCAATTTTATAAATCGCTTATACACCTTTTAATTGCTTTATTTTTTGCAAGTGTTAGCTCATATCTACTTAATAAGTATAGTATTTTAATAAGTCCTTTTTGGTGGATAAGTATTGTGTTTTATACGTTTATTTTTTTAGTTTTAAATATTGTTTATAATTTAAAACACACTGCCGAAGCCTTTTCGCAGCTATTATTAGCCACACTTATTATAAAATTAGTACTAGCTTTAATTTTAGTATTAATAATGCGGGTTACTATAAAAGATGCTGCGTTTAATTTTAGTATGCATTTTTTAATACACTACGTTTTATTTACCATATTTGAAATGCGTTACTTATTAAAACTAATTAAATTTAAAACAACACATAAACTGTAATTTTTTTTATTACTTTACTATTAAAAAAAATAATGAAAATTAAATACCTTTTATATATTTTAATGCTATTGAGCCAAATTACATTTGCACAACTAACGCAAACCGTAAAAGGCAAAGTGGTAGATAAAGTTACTGGCATTGGCTTACCTGGTGTTATTGTTCAACTAAAAAATACTTTAAATTTAAATACAACGGCTGATAACAATGGCAATTACAAATTACTAAATGTACCCGTTGGTAGGCAATCGTTTTTATTTACCTATACAGGCTACAAACCAATACCCATAAGCGATGTAATCGTTACCTCAGGTAAAGAATTAATTATAAATATAGAAATGGAAGAAAGCACCATTGCTATGGATGAAGTTGAAATTAAAGCAAGTAAAGATACTGATGTTGTAAATACCATGCAGCAAATGAATATGAAAACCTTTAGTATTGAGGAAACCGAACGATACGCTGGCTCGAGGCAAGACCCCGCTCGTATGGCACAAAATTTTGCAGGTGTGCAAGGCACAAATGATAGCCGAAACGATATTGTTGTAAGAGGCAATAGCCCTGCAGGTTTGTTATGGCGGTTGGATGATATTGATATTCCTAACCCTAATCACTTTGCGGTAGCTGGTTCGGCAGGTGGGCCAACAGCTATTATTAATAATAAATATTTAGCCAATAGCGAGTTTTATACAGGTGCTTTTCCTGCCAACTATGGCAATGCTTTAGGTGGTGTATTTGATTTAAAAATGCGAAATGGTAATAACGAAAAACACGAACGTACCTTTCAGTTTGGCATTTTAGGTACAGAATTATCGTTAGAAGGACCATTAAATAAAAAAAAAGGAAGTAGTTATTTAATTAATTACCGTTACTCTACCTTAAATTTATTATCCTTTTTAAATATTAAATTAGGTACAAGCGCTATTCCTCAATACCAAGATGGAGCTTTTCGTTTTAATTTTCCAACTCAAAAAGCAGGTGTATTTTCTTTTAGTGGCATTGGTGGAGCAAGTACTATAAAAATTATTTTAAGTAAAATTAATTCGCGCCCTAAAGAATTGTATGGCGACCAAACCCGCGACCAATATTTTGATTCGAAAATGGGTTTTACTACCCTTAATAATGTGTACGCATTAAATAGTAGAACCGTAATGAAAACAAGTTTAGCTTATGGCTTACAAACTTTAGATGTAAGCCATTTTTTAGTATTACGAAATAAAAATTATATGCCTAATGATACCTTACCAAAAATTTTAGGCTATAATTTTTATGAAGGCAAAACAACTTTAGCATGGTATATTAAAAGTAAATTAAATGCTAAAAATAGTATTAAAGCTGGTTTTTTTGCCAATAGAATTGATGTAAACTTTTTTGATGAAGTGAAAATAAACTCGTTGTACGATACCATTGCCAAAACCATACAAGACAAGCCTTACAAAACGCGTATTAACACACAAACCAATTTTTACTTAATACAACCGTATATAAGTTTTGTGCATAAATTTAACGAACAATTAAGTTTTAATACAGGCATTTTTTCTCAATACCTGAGCTTAAATAATAAGGCTACTATTGAGCCGCGGGCAAGTGTGCGCTACCAATTTAAACGCAACCAAGTACTAAGTTTAGCGTATGGTTTACATAGCCAAATGCAGGCTACTTACTTGTATTTTGCAGTACCAGATAGTATTGTAAATAACAATACCTTACTATATAATACCGATAAAAAATTAAGCAATAAAGATTTAGATTTTACAAAAAGCCAACATCTTGTTTTAGGATACGATTATTTTATAACCAATTATTTTAAAATTAAAACCGAAGTATATTATCAGTATTTATGGAATGTACCTGTGTATGTCGTACCTTCAAGCGTTTCTACATTAAACAGAGGAGCTACGTTTAATCGATTTTTTCCCATGTATAGTATGCAAAATAATGGTACAGGTTATAATTATGGTTTAGAATTAACCTTAGAAAAACTATTTCATAAACATTATTTTTTTATGTTTAGTGGCAGTTTGTTTGATAGTAAATATACTGCCAGCAATGGTAAAACAGCTAATACCGATTTTAATGGTAATTATATGTTAAATGCTTTGGGTGGATTAGAATTTACAATGGGTAAAAACAAAAAAGATATTTTGAGTTTTAGTACAAAATTTACCTATGGTGGCGGTAAACGTTACTCTCCAGTAAATATTGCTAAAAGTAATTCTATCATGGATGTTGTAGCGCAAGATGATAAGGTAAATACCCTTCAATTTCCGGCATATAATAGATTAGATTTAAGAATAGCGTATAAAATAAATGGTAAAAAAGTAGGTACTGAAATAGCTTTAGATTTTGTGAATTTATTAAACACAAAAAATATTTTAGCCTTAAGTTATGCGCCCGACCCAAGTAACATACAAACCGACCCATTAGTAAAAAATTACCAATTAGGTTTTTTACCTTTATTTTATGTGAAGTTTGATTTTTAAATAAATGTGTGTGAATTGGTAATTCTCTAATTCTCACTATAAATAATTATACTAATCATTTAAACCCTTTCCGTTTAAAATTTGTTTAATACATTTTTCAATCCTTAACTCACGGGTTTTAGCCTGTTTGGCTGCCGAAAAATAAAGAATGTAACCTCGTTGCCTACCAGGGGTTAAAGCATAAAAAGCAGTTTTTAAGTTTGCGTTTATATTTAATTTAGTTTTAAATTCTTCAGGAATGTTGTACTCGGTAGTTTTTTTTAAATTTATTTTTAATCCAGCTTTTTCAACTTCAATAGCTTCGCATACATAGGCCTTTATAACAGCACTCATCTTAGCTATTTCGGTAACACTTGTAAACCTAATTTGGCGAGCAGTTTGTACATTTTTGGTTTGCTGTATTAAAATGCCTTCGGTATCTTTTAATAAAACGCCTTTAAAAAACAAAACTGCACAATACTCTTTAAAGGTATGTATTAAAACAATATTACTTTTATTTAAAGTATAACAAGGTACGCCCCACTTTAACTCTTCATTTAGTTCACATTCAATAATAATTGCTCTTAATTTTTTTAATTCTAATTGCCACTTTTCTGCCTTGCCAGTAAGTTTGTTAGTTTTATTAAAATAAAAATCAACTGTAGTATTCATAATATCAATGGTTAGTTTAAACTAAGTAATTTTTTATGTTAAATGTTTTTTATTATTTATTATTATTTTTTCGTTCTTCTTTAAATTCTTTCCTCGGACTTTCGTTATTTAAATCCATCATTTTTTTATACGCTTTATTTAAATCCTCAGGCCACTCTTCTTTGTAATCTATTTTATAAAAAGAAAATCCATTATAAGGAATTTTATAAATGCTTGATTTAAACTTTACTTGGGCCTCAACTCCTTCTGTTTTAAAATAAGATAAAAATATTTTTTTTCGTTCTTCTGCAAGTTTTTCAAAAATAGTATTTACTTTTTCTAAACCTATCAATTTCTTACATTTATCTTGTACTGTAAATAAATTAATTGAACCAGCATGTTTATTTAAATAATTAATAAATACAGAATCTTTTATTGATATTCTATCAATTGCTACTGTATCGTCTTCGGTAAGCAATTTGGCTAGTAGATTATTCTCAAACTGATAATGTAATTTCTTAGCTTCAAAAAACTCAATGTATTCTTTTTCTTTTTCGCTATAAGGTAGAGGAGTTATATTAATGTTTTTACTTGGATTATTTTTTAGGTAATTGGTCAATTCTTTAACAAATTTTTTCTGATTTGGTTGCAAAACACTTTTTCTAGTTTCCCAATTTAGGCTAAATGCTTTTTCTATTTCAATTTCAAGATTTCTTACTTCAGCTCTATATCTTGTGGTTAATGGTTTAAAAAAAAGATTACTAAGTATATCCATAATTACATCTTTAAATTTAAATTTAGGATTTTTTAAATTACCTGAAATAGGCACTTCATAATCAATTATATTTCCGGGTTCTCTTGCAAAAAACATTATAAATTTTAATGGAATCCATTTGGCGTTATCTCTTCTTTGTTTGGAATTGATTCTTGGATCAACCATTACCAAATGGTTATTGCTTTGTATAATTCCATTATTTACATGCCATGAACCCTTAAGTTCAATTGTTCCTCTATCCATTAAAAAAGAGGAGTATGTAACTAAATACGGATTAAACAGTGCCACTGGAAGCTGCTGAAGATGGTATTTGATGCTAAAATCTGTACTATCTTTAGGATTAATACTTAAATTAATTGAGGCTTTACCATAAGGTTTAATATTAGTTTTAAAAGTAAGGTTTAACCATTTATCACTTCTTTCAATAGAGTCTGCAAAAATATATAAGGGCGATGCCGCCACATCAAATTTTTCGTTTAATGTATAGTCATTATAATGTAAATTGGCCTTATAAATGGCCAACCGTTTAATTTGGTAATTACTCTTAAAAAAATTCTTTGCTAATAGCTTTACATAATCAGCAATTTGAAATAATAAGTTTGATTTTTCAGAATAAGCCCTTGCCTCTTTTACTTTTTCGCCATTCTTACCAAACATATTTTGAATGTTATCCAAATGATCATATCGTTCATACTTAAAATAAGACTCCATTAAAGAAACGGAGTCAAATAAATATTTTTTACGAATTGGACTTAATTCTTTAACACTTAATGTAAATTTTTTGAAAGAAACGTAATCTTCTGTTTTACTTTTACCAAAGTGAAAATCATTAATAGCTATTAAACCGCTAGCATCAATGTTTTGCGAATTTTTAAAATTTCCTTTAGCTTTTACATTTGCATCCAAATTAGCCCTTATGTTTCCAGTGTTTGAAATTTCTTTTAAATATTGGTCTAGAATAGAAAGATCGAATTTATTAATACGTGTGTCAAATTTGTAATCCAATGATTTTAAATTCATCATTATCGTTCCTTTTGCATCGCCTAAACCAATACCTGAGGCCAATGAATAGTTTACAGAAATGGTATCGGAATTCCACATTTTACCTGCACTTTCGAGATTAACGTTTTTTATAAAATATTTTACTGGGATTGTTTTTTCAAAATAATAAAACGTGCCGTTATTTATTTTTATATTTAATATGTTAAAATGAACTGGCGCTTTATTTTTTTTTGAAGTAACATTTTTAGGAGAAAATTTTTCGATTAGGTCGCTAAAATTTAGTTCTTTTTTGTTTTGCTTAATTATACCAACGGGTCTATCAATAATTAATTCAGATATTTCGTAATTTCCTGAAAACAATTTATGTATTTCAAAATTAGCACTTACTCCATCTGAAGAAAAGAAAATGCTATCACTTTTGGTTTCGTAAATTTTAAAATTATCAATATAAACATAACCAGTAAAAGGATTAACGTAAATTTTATTTAATTTTATTTCTCTACCCAAATACTTAACATCGTATTTTTCAATTACATATTTTGTTATAGGTGAAAGAAAGATAATAACCAATACTACAGTTAAAAGAATAATAACCGAAATAATGACTAGTGTTTTTTTAATTTTTGTATTAAAAAGGTTCATTGATTAAAATTGTTATAAAATTTACCTTCAGCAAAATAGGTGAAGAAATAGTTCTGAAACTCAACATTAATGAGTGTAAGTTTAGGCCGAAAATTTGGCAGAGCTGTTTACATAACCTTACTTCCATTTGTTTTAGTATTAAGTAACGTTAGTTTTTTAGTAGATAAAGATACGAAGATTATATTATACAATTATAGATCAAAATTTAGGGGTATTCTCTGGATAAAATAAGTAGTATAATAGTTATGTATTAGGAATAGAAATTAAATAAATGAATTACTATCCCATTCGGTTACATTTAAATTTTTACGCAGTGCTACTATATAATAAGTAAATACTGCTGCTAAAAAAATTACACAATAAAAATAAAAGGCAGCTCTTATCATCGAAAAGTAATTTTCTACCTTATGATGTGTAACAATTAAACTGCTAGGTGTTATTATTGTAATTGCTAATGCAAATAAAAAAACACTTGCTATTGCTGTTTCAACGCTTTTAAAAGGATACGATGATATTTTTCGTAGGCTAGAAAAAGAGTTGCCCCATTTTGCTAAAAAATAAAATTCATTATTTCCTAAATCGGCAAAAATTAAATGTTGAGAATTAGGATACTTTGCTTTGAAATTATTAGCCTCTGTTAATATTTTAAAATTAATTGATTTACCGGTTTTTATTTCGAAGGCTGAACATTTAAGATAAACATTGTATGGTATTTCGGCAGCATAATTCTTACTATCTAAAAACCTTAAACGATAATCAATACATACTTTTCTTATTTCTGTAATTGAAAATATTTTTTTTAAATCTAATGCTTTATTAATAGTTAAGTGATGTATAATATTGGTTTCGCTTACATCATCAAACTCATCATTTATGGTAGATTTATTTTCTGTTCTATTAAGTATATTATATGCTTCTATCAATAATTTATCACGTTGTTGTTCAGTAATACGTTCTTGATAATTTTGCAATACTTCATGTATGTCTATATTCTTTATCATGATTTTAATGTTTAGCTTATCATCTCTACTTTCTAATTTACCAGCTTTTAAACTCTATTTAAAAATCTGATTTAAAAAATCTGCGATAATCATAAGCCTGTTTATGAGCAACAGGAAGTGTGTTTAACCAATTGTCATCAATGTGTTTTATGATATCAACTAACTACATACAAAGGTAATCTTATGCAACAAAATAAACAACTTTTAAGAAGAAAATCTACAATCGAAATATATAACAAAAAAAAATCCTCAACCTTAATAGATTGAGGATTTAATTATTTAAACTTTATAAATTATTTAATTTTAAAAGCTGCTTTTACTTTTGATACATAATCTAATTTTTCCCAAGTAAACAATTCTACTTTCATAGTTTTTGTTTTTCCATCAGGAGATTTGAACGTTTTTGTAACTACTTCATTTTTACGACCCATGTGCCCATAAGCAGCTGTTTCGCTATACATTGGGGTACGTAATTTAAAACGTTGCTCAATAAAGTAAGGGCGCATATCAAATACACTTTCTACAATTTTAGCAATTTGTCCGTCTGTTAATTTCACTTTTGCTGTACCATAAGTATCAATAAAAATACCCATTGGTTTTGCAACGCCAATTGCATAACTTACTTGTACTAAAACTTCGGTACAAACACCAGCAGCAACTAAATTTTTTGCAATGTGACGTGTAGCATAAGCTGCACTTCTATCTACCTTACTTGGATCTTTTCCAGAGAAAGCACCACCACCGTGAGCACCTTTACCACCATACGTATCAACAATAATTTTACGACCTGTTAAACCCGTATCGCCATGTGGCCCACCAATTACAAATTTACCAGTTGGGTTAATATGGTAGTTAATTTTATTATTAAATAAGTGAGCATATTTAGGATATTTCTTTTTTACTCTAGGAATTAAAATATCAACAATATCTTTTTTAATTTTAGCTAACATTTTAGGCTCTGCATCAAAATCATCATGTTGTGTTGAAACAACGATAGCATCAATGCGAACAGGCTTATTATTGTCATCATATTCTAATGTAACTTGCGATTTTGCATCGGGACGTAAATATTTTATTTCCTTATTTTCTCTGCGTAAGGCAGCTAATTCTAATAAAATACCATGAGCTAAATCAAGCGCTAAAGGCATATAATTATCGGTTTCGTTGGTTGCATAACCAAACATCATACCTTGGTCGCCTGCGCCTTGCTCTTCTTTTTTCTTACGGTCAACTCCTTGGTTAATATCAGCGCTTTGTTCGTGAATAGCCGATAAAATACCACAAGAATTTGCCTCAAACATATACTCCGATTTTGTATAACCAATTTTACGAATTACTTCGCGTGCTATTTCTTGTACATCTAAATAGGCTTTAGATTTTACTTCGCCAGCCAAAATAACTTGACCAGTTGTAACTAGGGTTTCGCAAGCTACTTTTGAATTTGGATCAAAGGCTAAAAAATTATCAATTAACGCATCCGAAATTTGATCGGCTACTTTGTCTGGGTGCCCTTCTGACACTGATTCTGATGTAAATAAATATCCCATAATGGATTTTGAGTTTTTGTTAGTTTATTATAATTTTATTTTAGAATTTCAAATGTAAGGTTATGATTGGAATAATCAAATATTTATTTTTAAACTTAATGTTAAAATTTAAGTAACACCAAACGCAGTTTGCACACTCTTAATTTCTTTTAAAACCTCATTGGCTTCTTTTTCTTTTTCAAACTCTACAAATAAATGGCCGTCAACCATTATTTTAGGATTTATGGCTAATAAAAACTGTTGCTTGTACATTTGCTTTTGATAGTGCTTAGAAAAACCTTTGTCTTTATTCACATTTTTAAGATATGTTATAAGGTTAGAAATAAAAATGAAAGGATAAACAACTATTAAAATAATTAACGATGTTGTTTTTAGTTTGGTAAACTGAATATGTTTTATTTTAAAACCTGATAATTTAGCAAGCACACGTAGCTTTTGTATGCCAATTAAAAAAACATGTCCAAAATAAATTTGATTTGTTATTTGTTGGTTACTCATCCAAATAGAATCAATTTCGTTGGGTGGCATAATGGAGTTAAAGCGTTCGCTTTCGGATAAAAAGTAAGATAGTTTGGCTCGTAAATTAGAATAGTTTGGCGTAGTAATAATTAATGAGCCTTGTTGTTTTAAGATGCGATTAAATTCCACCAATACTTTAAATTGATCGGTAAAATGTTCAATACCTTCTTGGCAAATAACAAAATCAACGGAGTTATTTTGAAGAGGCAATTGTTCCATAATATCGGCACGCTTACATTCAATATCTTTTTCGGTAAAGTATTCTGGAAACAAATCAAAAGCAATGGGGATAGCGCCAATATCTTTCAAAATACGAGAGGTAACGCCATTTCCGGCAGGAACATCTACTACAGTTTTATTTATAAAGCGCTGTTTATGTTTAATTAAAAAACGTTTTACGTGGTATTTTATGCTTACTGGATTATCTTCGTATTTTTTCAAAATTATTTTTTATTAATTTGTTTTGCTTATCCAACTACTAATTTTAATCAAAAAATACCCAGGTTAAGCCAAATCTAAATGCTCTATCGGGTTGGTAATAGCCTGGCACTAATGAATAATTTTTACCCACTAAGCCTTGTAAAACATTTTCAACCTTTAAAAAAAATTGTACTGGCTTTATACGAGCGTTAATATAAAAATCGGTATATAAATATTGCCCTGTTTTAACTCTATCTTGTATATAAAATACTTGGGTGCTTGGCATATAACCAGCGCCATAAAACGACGAATAACTTTGGCATTGCCCGCCTATTTGAAGTTGTAAATTATTTTTAAATAAATTGCCAGTGTAAAATAACCTAACAGTACCAATTTTATTTGGTATATTAATGTAAGAAGAATTAGATGTGTTTTGCAATGTACCATTAATATAAAAACCTAAATGTTTAAACAAAACCAAGCCATAGCTAGCATTTATAGCAACTGTTTGTAAATTATGATTGTATTGCCTAGGATAGCCCAAATTATCAAACACTAAATAATTATAACTGTTTTCGTACAAACCACTAAAATTAAATTTTTTAAAAAAATTAAAACCCAACTTGGCTTGTAATAGTTGTTGCGGTTTAAAACCATTGTTAAACCATTGAAAATGGTTACTTATTAAGTTATTATATAAATAATCAGGGTTACGATTTTCGTACAAAACATTAAAATATATACTTTGTTTTTTATTAATAGTAAAAAGTGATTTACTTTCTACTTTATAATTACCAACATTTGCACCATAAAAAATATATGTGCCGTTAAAATGCGCTTGTATACTTGGTGGGCTCGTGTTTGTTGTATCAGTTGGTTTAAAGATTTTTTTTATCACAAAATCGCCAGTAAGCAAGTGATTATAAAATAAACTATCGGCTTTTTGCCAAACTTTATTTGTTTCGTTTCGGTAACCTACACTTGCACCAACGTTTTTATTTGATTTTAAAACAGAATAATTTACCTCGTTTATAAATTGAAATATACGAGTACTATCAAGGGTTTTAGCGGTATCTAAATAAAATAAATTATAATAATTATCAATACCACTATTATCATCTTTATACTTATAGGTGTTAAAATTAAACTTTGTTTTTAGCTGTAAATAATGGCTAAAGTTAGCCACCGAATCGGGCGCTTTATTTAGTTTAAACCATGGGTTAAACATTATTTTATACTCTTTATTGGTGCGAGTTGCCAAGCTAATTTTACCAGGGTACAAGGCTTTATTTTGTAGCACATCGTAATCGCTTAAGCTATCTTGTTTTATTCCGCCGTTTTCTTGATTTTTTGTGGTATTATTTAATATATATGTGTAAAAACCAAAGCGGTTATTTTTATTACTATAATTAGCCGATGTATAAAAATTATTAATAAATGTTTGTTGTTTTAAATAAAACCCTTGTGAGCCATAACGGTTAAATTTTACATTAATATTTAATTTATTTTTAAACGTAGTTGTAAACTGCGATTTGAAAATTTGTAATTGTTTAGTGCCTGCAATACCTGTAAGGCTTGCAAATGGACCTTTTGTACTACAATATTGAATATTTTTTTCGGTAACTAAATTACTTGCTTGTGGATTATTAAAATACTTAAAACCAATATCGGCTGTACCATAATCAAAAATATAACGTGGTGCGGATAAGCCAATATTGCCCATAAAGTTACGTGTAAAAAAATTACTTAATTCGGTAATAGAACTATCGGGGTAAGAGGCTAAAAAAGTAGTGTGTAAATTATTTTGCTCGGTTTTTTGTAAAATGTAATTTTGGTTGGTTGAATAAAAAACTTGTGCAAACGTAGCTGTATAACAAAAAATAAATACAGTAAAAACAATTACTTTTAAATAATTATTTTTTTTTA
>JAYTRS010000380.1:0-11626 GCA_043746065.1 Bacteroidota bacterium
GGTCCACTCCACGAATAGGTTAAGCCGCCAGTACCCGATACACTAGTTGAAGCAATTGGATTAGAGCAGGTAACCGTAGCCGAATTTAAAGTTAAAGAAACACTTGGCGCACCAGAAGATGGACTAATTGTATAGGTTAAAAAAGAGATACAGCCTGTTACAGGGTGAGAAGCCGTTACTGAATAAACAGTTGCTGATGTTACTTGAACACTAGAACTATTTATACCACTTGCAAATGCTCCTCCGCTAGATACCCAAGTATACGTTGTACCAGCTGGGTTAGCTGTAACAGATAGTGTTACTACACTTCCTGCGCCGCAAGCTAAAGTTGCGGTTGTTGAGGCAGCATTTAAAGTTGGAGTTACTAAATTAGAGGTGATGGTAACGGTAGCAGGCGCATTTGATACACAACCATTGCTATTACTTGTAACTGATAATGAATAAACACCCGCTGCATTTACATTTACGGCTTGGTTATTTGCTGAACCAACTATTGAACCACCACTCCATGTATAAGTTACACCCGAAGCAGGCGAACTACTAATATTAACAGTTGCATTTGCACAGGTTATTGTTGGATTACCAACGGTTGTAGGTGTTGGCTTTACTGTTTGCGATGTAACGGCAGTAATTGCACTATTTGTACATGAATTAACGGTGCTTGTCACCAACAAAGTATATGTTCCACCGCCACTACCCGAAGCCGCATTTGTATTACCTCCACTTGTAATTGACGAGCCTGCTGGCGGAACCCAAGTAAATGTTACACTTGATGAACTTGAATTTAAATTAATTGCCGCATTGGTACAGGTAACAACACCTACATTACTCGCATTTGCTGCTGGTGGTGTTTGATTAACTGTTAATGCAATTACTGATGTACTGCTACAACCATTAATAGCATTATTAACAGTTATAGTAAAATTACCTCCAGCTACAGAATTTGCTACCGCATTTTGGCTATTTACTCCCGATGTTATAGTTGAACCTACTGGTGCTAACCATGTATAGCCATAAGGCCCACTAGCTGTAGTTGATAAATTTATAACACTTGATGCACAACCCACAAAGCCTGTGGTACTTGGTGTATTAGTAATTGTAGTATTTTGAGTAGCAGTAATATTTAAAGTATTGGTAGTACAACCGTTAGCTGTATTTGTAGCTACAACGTTATAAGTTCCACCAAGCGAAGCTGTAATAGCTGCACCCGTGTTAGAACCTACAATTCCTGGTCCGCTCCAAGCATAAGTAACTCCAGCAATAGAAGCAACAGAAACAGTAGCTTGTGGATTAGCACAGGTAATAATATTACTTACTGCATTTGCCGAAACCGTTGGTTGCGTAGTGTTTTGAACCACGCCAACTACTGCTTGTGCTGTACAGCCTGCTGCCGATGTTACATTAACAGAATAATTGCCAATAGCGCCTACTACTGGGTTAGCAGAAGTTCCACCCGAAACAACCGATGGTCCCGACCAATTATACGTTCCGCCACCACTACCGTTTAAAGAAACCGTAAATGGATTTGAGCAGGTTAAACTTTTAGTAGGCCCTGCATTAGCTACTGGTAAGTTATTTACTACAATATTATTAGTTATAGTTGCACCACAAATGGCTGTTGGTCCAACTTCGTAGGTAACCGGAAAGCTACCTGGTCCAGCAGATGCCGGACAAAAGGTATTAGAAGCTACTCCTGTACCCGAAAAAAATGGAAAACTAGCAGAACTAGTATAACCCGAAATGGTTGATAATAAATTTACACAATTACTGTAGGGGCATAAACCCGTTGGGGGCACAAAGTTTGAACTACCGCTTACAAAGGGGTTTATTATTTGTAAGGTGCGTGTTGCTGAGGTTGTACAACCGTTTTGGCTATTAAAATTATAAGTAATGGTATATATACCAGCCGCCATACTGTAGGGGTCTAATGTAATATATCCTGCACCAAAATCTTGAACAATTGCTGCTGGTGGTACCGCAGGGTTAATAACATACGAAGCTGAACCAATAGCAGTATTGGCAGGTATTGTAATAGTTTGGCAACTATTAGCCGATGAATTTACCCAAGTACCAGTATTTATTATTACGTTTGAATAACAACTGAAAACTGAGTACGTCATATTTGCTGCTACCAAACTATTGCATAACGCAATACTATGGGTTAGCGATGGCGTTAAGCCAGGCCAGTATAATGTGTACAACGAATTGTTTGGAATACTTAATGCACAAGTACTACCGCAAATAGAACCTACATTGGTTGTGCCTTGAAACAATGCCATGGAGTTATTAGTTGTTGAATTACCATTTGTTAAACTTGTAGCAATTCTAATGCATGGAGTATTACCTTGTGTTAAAGCCCCATTAAAAACTGGGCTAGTTGAAACACGAATAAAACCCGGAAAATCGCAATTAATAGTACTCGAAATTACAGGGTTACCTGCTGTTAGCGGGTCGGTAAAAACTAAGGTCGGACTTAAACACGTTAACGATTGGGCTTGCGTATTATTTATTGTTACCAAAAATAAATAAAATAATACAAGAGTAGTTTTTAATTTCATATTTAATCTATTATTGAATTTTTAAATTCTGGTTTAACTAAAAAATTGTTTTTATTTTTCCAAGCATTTGCTTCAATTAAATACTCGTTTTTTGAATTAAAATTAAAACGGGTAGGAAAGTCAGTAGGAATTTCTTCTTTAATAAAAATAGATTTTAATTTGGCATCTAAGCCATAGTAATCTGACTCTTCAGCAGGTTTTTGGGTGCTTTTAATTTGTTGCGAGTCGTAATTTTCTTTTAACTCAATGCGTTTTTTTTCAACCTTTGTTTTTTGTGTTTGCGCTAAACAAACATTACAAAAACTTAGTGCAAATACAATACAATAAATTATTTTCATACCATTAATATTTTTTTGTTACATAAATTTACTAATCAATAAATTTATAAAACAAGTTTTAAATAACGAAGTTAAACAATTTATTAACATAATTTAAACTTTTTTACTTAAACGCTATATAAAATGATTTAGTAAGTTGCTAAATCGGTTTTAGGTAAATATTAAACATAAGCGTAAAAAAACCTGGTATTAAAAATTTTATGTTTTTACTTTTTTCCCTTTACAGCTAAAAATCAGTAACTTTGTGTTTAATTTTTGCGCAAATCTGGGGTATCTGCGCAAAATAATGTAATATGAGCAAACACGGTAAAGTTTTAGTAGCCATGAGTGGCGGTATTGATAGCAGCGTTACAGCAATGATGTTGCACGAGCAAGGCTACGATGTTATTGGCATTACTATGAAAACTTGGGATTACGAAAGTAGTGGCTCCAGCAAACGCGAAACAGGTTGTTGCAGTTTAGATAGTATTAACGATGCCCGCACTATGGCCGTTAACTTTGGGTTTCCGCATTATATTTTAGATATACGTGCCGAGTTTGGCGAATTTATTATTAATAATTTTGTTGAAGAATACTTAGCTGGCCGCACACCAAACCCTTGCGTACTATGTAACACACACATTAAGTGGGATGCCCTTTTAAAACGTGCCAATATGTTAGATTGCGAATTTATTGCCACTGGGCATTATGCACAATTACGCGAAGAAAATAATCGCAAAATAATTTATAAAGGAACAGACCATACTAAAGACCAAACTTATGTACTTTGGGGTTTAGACCAAGAGTGCCTGCGCCGTACAATGTTCCCCTTGGGTGGATTTAAAAAAACAGAAATTAAACAAATGGCTAAAGACGCAGGTTTTTACGACCTTGCTAATAAAAGCGAAAGTTATGATATTTGTTTTGTACCCGATAACGATTACCGTGCTTTTTTAAACCACCGTTTGCCCAATTTAGAAACTACAGTTGCAGGGGGCAGTTTTATTTATAAAAATAAAAAAGTAGGTACGCATAAGGGCTACCCATATTTTACTGTTGGGCAACGCAAAGGGTTAGAAATTGCCATGGGCGTACCCGTTTTTGTAAAAGAAATAATACCCGAAACAAATACAGTAATACTGGGCGATAAAGACGATTTAGAAGAAAACCATTTAACCGTACGAGACTACAACCTTATTAAATACCAAACCTTACCAAACGATTTTGTAGGCCTCACAAAAATACGTTATAAAGATGCTGGCACTTTAGCTACCATAAATACTATTGATACTAATTTAGATGTTATTTTTCATAAACCAGTAAATGGCGTTGCCCCCGGGCAAAGTGCTGTTATTTACGAAGGCGATGATTTAGTAGGCGGTGGTTTTATTAATAGAAAAATTGTGTTGTAAATTATAGCTGTTTACACAATTTATTTACATTTTAACAATACGTAAGTTAATCGTAAAAATTAATGTTAAGCCAAAGCTTATTAAAAAATTTGCACGTATGCTTTTAAGCGTACTTGTTGGTTATACATAATACACCAAACAATATATTTTTAATAGCACAATATTACAAAGCTTTTTACGTTTATTACAATATGCTAAACTGTAAACACAATACGTTAAACTCTAAAAACAATGCGCTATACTCTTTAAACAAGATGTTAAATGCCCAAAACAATACGCTGAACATTAAACACAACGCGTTAAATTTACTAAACAATATGTTTTACAAAGTAAACAATGCGCTATACTCTTTAAACAAGAAGCAAACCCAAGTAAACAACGTTGTATTAACCCCTAAAAACATATAAACTATGGCACACAACCGCAGAATACCCGTAAGCAAACCGCTATTTTTTAGCTACATGGCAAGTACCAATGCTTATTTATTAGCAGGCACCGGCCCACTAAACTGGCAACGATTAAACTGGTTACCAGCCGAGCAAGCCCAATGGCAAAACTTTGCCGCACAAGCCGCCACTTTTGATCCTCAGTGGGCAACACCCGCCAACCGAACTGCTAATTTAACTATACAAATTGATAAGTTAATTACACAAGTGCATACTTACGACCAGCAAAACCACCTGCTCGACCGTATAGCCGCACAAAGCCCAAGTACCGCCCAAGTACCCGATTTTACAACCTTTAACATACTACACAACCTACCACCCACAAGTGGCACTGGCACAGGCAACAATAGTACCTTACGCACCGTAGCTACCGAAAATAGCGTGTACTTTAGCATTACACCAGGCGGTGCAGGGCAACTAATTTGCCATTGCAAACCTAACGAAAGCAGTAAACGTAGCCATTTACTTACAAGCTATTTTGTTGAAGCCTTTTACGAAATACTAGCGCAAAATGCTCCTGCCCCAACTACGGCACAACTTACCAACCACGAGGTATTTACAAAAAGCCACTTTGCCCTAAACTTAGGCGGTAGCAATAGTGGGCAAAAATTATACATAGCCCTACGCTGGCGCCACAAAAGTAACCCCGCCCTAAACGGTAGCTTGGGCGCCATACAAAGTATAACCATCGGCTAAAAGTACAAGCAATACTTAATTTAAAATTATAACAACAAAAAAGCCCTAAACATTAATTTGTTTAGGGCTTTTTTTGCTTGCGTAGTTAAATATTAGAATTCAAAGTTTTGGGGTTTGCTTTTTTCTCCAATATTTTTTATTTTGAAACCTCCTCTTTTTTATTAAAAATTGTATATCTAATATGTAGTGTAGGACTTATGCCTAATTGAAATTGCGAGGTGTTATATTTTAATGTTTGTGTAGTAGCATTATTTGCAGTTGCATTACTATAAGTATAATTAGTTGTATAAACTCTATTACCGTATTGTAAAGTATAATAAAGCCCATAATTTAACTCGCCACCTATGTATAAATTTTTATATAATTTATAAAACGAACCAAAGTTTAATAATAAGCCCGTGTAGTAAGAGTTAGGTAAATTGTTAGTTGTTATTGCTGATTGAATAAATTTGCCTGTACTATCTTTAACTGTATTTTTTAAATTGTAATAGTTATAAAAATTTACACTTAAAGGTACTTGAGCACCAAATGTGATATAAAAGTTTTGATAATCAATTCGCTTTGCAATACCTAATTTTAAATAAATAGATTTTTTAGTTGTTGAACTAAATTGGTAATTGTTTGACTTATCAGAGTACACCGATTTAGTATTATTTATAATTCTTTCGTTAAAATAACCAACCTGTAAACTTAAATCAACATTGTTTTTATTAATGTAATTAAATGTAGTAACTGGTTTAAAATTTAATGTACTTTTTGTTTTACCGTTTATTGAAGTGTCTGCAATCGTTATTTTTTGATTAATTGTATTTAAATCTAACAAACCAATACCAACTTGCCCACTTTGGCTTTTTGTATTTAAAAAATTTAGTAATAAAACTATTATAATGTATTTACGCATTGCTTTTATTTTTTATATCAAAGCCTTAAACAATTTAATGTTTAAGGCTTTAAAAAATTATTGTTTTATGAATTTGCGAGTTGATATTTCAGACTGATGTTGTAAAATTAAAAAATAAATGCCATTTGTAAGTTTTGATACATCAATAGTTGAATTGTTACTAAAGGCATTATTTGAAATAGTTTTTCCATTAATATCAATTATATTGTATGTTCCTTCATAATTAGAATTTGTAATAGTTATTTTATCGCTTGTAATACTTGGTGCTATTTGTATGGTGCTTAAATAATTTTCTTTAATGCCAACCATTTTATTGCCATTTATATATGCTAAATGTAACGATGTTGCTGGGTCTGGAGTAAAATCATTTAGCCCTGTATTTGTCATTTGAATATACGCTTTTTTTGTCCAAAAAATAAATTGTTAGTTGTTCTCAGGTAATTAGCGCCAGGTGGTATTGCAGATGTTGAGTTCCAATAATCGGTTGTAAAAGCAGTACAATTAAAAAAACAAACATCCACATTAACATTAGCAGTTGTTGGACTAACATATGCTTGGTTTACTAAGTAAGTTCCGGGCACATCAACCGTTAAATCTAAATCATCAAATTGGTTGCTTAAAGTAAAATCTTCGTCAATTGATTGATAAGAATAGATATATCCAATTATAGGTAAATCTTTTGGTGTTCTGTTACAAGTACCTTTATAAACGCCTAAATGAGAAACATCATTTCCCATCGCAACAGACCACTTACCAAATACTCTTACCGAAACAAAAGAAGTGTCGCCTTTTTTAGTAAGCATACTACGGCGAATATCAATACTTTGTAACGAACTTAAACCAATTTTATTTGTTGCTGCATAAGCTACGGGATCTTGCAAAAATAAAATGTAACTAAAATAACCTACAACTATGGTACTTTTTTCTCCAAACGCATCAATAGTGCTAGTGCCGTGTTTTAATTCTAATGCAGCGTATTGGCTAAAATCTAAAACAGGTGTATTACAAGCTGCCATACCTTTAATTGAATTTTCCGCATTGCTATGGCAAATCATCCACGTACCACCTGCTTGAATAGTACCCGACATAGGTATTGAACTTACAATGCCATTGCTTTTTGTTAATTTTAAAGAATAACCTATTAAAGAAATTGTTGAAGTAGTGGGGTTAAAAATCTCAACAACATAATTGTTTTTTAAACCCGAAGATGTAACGGTATTATTACTTACTATTTCGGTAATAAATAATTCATTACAACCTTGCACTCCATTTTGAGCATTTGTAATAAAGCACATTATTGTGCATAATAGTGTAAATGTTTTTTTCATAATTTTTTTGTTTTAAATGGTTAATACAATTAGTTTTAAAATTACGGCTCATAATTTCATTAATCTTCCCTACAAAAATTAGGCGTGAACCTCTGCTGTCATTTTAACTGTCTCAAGGCACCTCGAGGAACCAAACAAATTAAAAAAACAGAAAGAAGAACACGCCATACTGCGTGTTGCTTCAAACTGTTCTCCTTTTGTTTGTCTTATAGAAATTCTCGAGGTTTCTGAGACAAGAAGAACGATTAAGCAACGCTTAATTTGATTTATGTTTAGTTTTTTATCATAGTATTAATTTAATAGAGTAAATGTAGTATAAGGTTTTGAAAAAGCAAATAAAAATCATTGGCAGTAAAACCTAGGCTTAACTTACAGGCTTACTCTTTCTTTTACATTAACCGGAAATTTTTTCTTTAAATAAAATTTACCTGCACGCATATTACCAGTAATTTGCAACATGCCTTTACCACCACCGTTTATTAGTTTCATAACATCTATCATGCTAGCATTTTTAAAGCTGCTTTTTAGGTTAAAGGTATACGCTTTTTCGGTATTGGCGGCAATATGTACTCGTTTTGATGAGTGAGCAGTGCCTAAGTTTACACCGTTATATATCACATCAAAAGTGCTTGGGTAAACGCTAAAGCCAATAGTATTGGGGTTTTTAACGCCTAATTGTATATCGGCATCAATGCCACTTATATCTATTTTATTTACCTTAAAGCCTGTAATGCCTGTACATTCTGCTTCTTTAAAGGGTTTGCAACTACTTATTAAAAACAAACAAATACTAAGCAGGCAAAAAAGGGTGTGTGGTTTTTTAGTTTTATACATTTATGTTTAATCAATTTTAATACCTATTAAAAGCATATCATCTATTTGTTCTGTAGTGCCCATCCAATTTTTAATGCTATTTTCTATTCTTGTTTTTTGTTCGTTAGGGGGTAATGTTGTTATTCGTAATAGTATGTTTTTTAAACCGCGCGATGTTATTTTTTTTTGTTTTGGTCCGCCAAATTGGTCGCAAACGCCATCGGTTAGGGTATAAACGGTATCGCCACTTTGTAAATTAATAATTTGTGTAGTAAACGAAACATTTTCTTTATCATGCCTTCCAACTGGCATTTTATCGGGTTTAAATTCTAATAGTTCAAAATTTCCATCGGCACTTGTTACTGCTATTTTATTTGTTGGTAAAATTAAATTATCAGATGATGCATTGCTATGATTTACTTTTCTAATTACCCAAACCGGATTATTAGCAGCAGCTAATAGTAGTTTTTTATTTTTTAAATCAAAGCATACAACACTGCAATCCATACCATCTTTTCCGCCTTCAATGCTTCCATCTTGAGAAAGAGATTTAACTATCCGTTCGCGTACGTGATTTAAAATTTGTGCTGGGTCAACTAAATTTCGTTCATTAATGGCTTCGTTTAGGTAACTAATGCATAATAAACTCATAAACGCGCCTGGTACGCCGTGGCCTGTACAATCGGCAGTAACTAAGGTAAATATATCGTTTTTAATAGGTGTAGCCCAATAAAAATCGCCACTTACAATATCTTTTGGTTGGTAATACACAAAATAATTTTCATTAAAGGTTGTACTAAATAATTTATCGCTGGCTAAAAGTGCGCGTTGTATGCGTTTGGCATAGTTTATACTATCTACAATTTCTTTTTGTTTTTCTTCAACAATTTCTTTTTGTTTAACAATTTCGCTGGTACGTTCAATAACGGTTTGCTCTAATAATTTACGTTGGGTTACTAATTTGCGGGTACGCATATTTGTGTAAATAATAATAACGCCTATTAAAATTAATACATACAAAGTATATGCCCACCAAGTAAGCCACCAAGGCGAGCTTACTGTAAATTTATAGTTTATTGGGTTACTCCAAGTATTTGAAATACCAAGAGCCTTAACTTTAAAGGTATAATTACCGGCGGGTAAGTTTGAGTAAAACACTTTGTTTTCGAAGGTGGGGGGGCTCCAATCTTTATCTAAGCCATCTAACATATATTGGTACTGTATTTTTTCAGGGCTAGTCCAATCAATACCACTAAAGTTAAAGGTTACATAATTTAAACTATAGGGCAATACTAAGTTTAAAGGGTAATTATAAAAAGGTTTAACGCTATCAAATTGTATTTTTGCTAAATCTTTTTTTGTTAAGTTTCCAATAATGTGCGAGTGCTTATTTGTTTTTGTAATGGCTAAGGCATTATAATCAATAAAGGTTTGTTCAATTTCTATATTATTTAATTGAATAGATGGTGTGTGACAATTTAAATTAAAGGTATTTAAATCTAATGCCGAAAGTGCTTTACCAGTGCCCCACCAAGCATTATTTTTACTATCGATTAATGCACTGTTTGCAAAAAAATTATTTGCCTTTAAACCATTTGTGGTTGAGTAAACAAATAATTTAGTGCTTTGTAAGGTATCGTCAATTAAACAGCATAAGCCTTTTTGGGTAGCAATCCATTTATTGTGTTTAGAATCTTCGAGTAGGGATTGAATGTTGTTATTTATTAATCCATTTTTTTCGGAGTAGTAATAAAATGTGGGTTGTAATGAATTAATTTTGTTTTTTGATAAAACGCAAATACCGTTATTTTTGGTTCCAAAGCCAATATTACCTTGCTTATCTACTAACATTGTATTTACAAAATTATCGCACAAGCCTTGCTGGGTAGTATAATTGTAAAAAGTATTGTTTTTAAATTTGCTTACGCCATTACCATCAGAAGCTAACCAAATATTAGAATCCGTATCTTGTGTAATGTTAATAATGTAATTACCGCATAGGCCATTTTGTTGCGAGTATTTATAAAAGCTCGTGCCATCAAACATACACGCGCCTTCTTCATCAAAACCAAACCAAAGGTTACCAGCCTTATCGCAATATGAACTTAAAACATAATCGCTATTTAGCCCTTGCTCTGTAGTATAATTATAAAATGTTTTCCCATCATATTTTATAATACCATTACCATCAGTACCAAACCAAAGGTTACCTTTTTTATCTTTAGTAATGGTTTTAATATTTTTGCTTGGTAGGCCCTGTGCTTCACTATAATGTATAAATTGGTTACCTGTATATTTAATAATGCCACCGCCATAAGTAGCAAACCACAAGTTTTTTTCATTGTCTTCGCAAATACCTCTAACGGTATTGTTTCCTAAGCCTTCTGTTTGCGAATAATTTACAAATAATTTATCGTTGTATTTACAAACGCCACCGCCATAGGTGCCAAACCAAATGTTTTGCCCGTCATCTTCAAAAATAGAAGTAATGTTTTTGTTTGTTAAGCCTTGCCACTCAGTTATAGATGTAAGTAGTTTACCGTCAAATTTGGTGGCACCCCCGCTATAAGAACCAAACCAAATATTACCAACCTTATCTTCTAATATTGAGGTAATACAATTATCATTTAAGCCTTGCGCTTTTGTGTATTGGGTAAACGATTTGCCATTAAATTTATTTACACCGCCATCATCGGTACCAAACCATAAGTTGCCATGTTTATCCATGATGGATGATAATACAATATCGTAACTTAAACCTTCGTTAGTGCCATAATGTGTAAACGAGGTGCCACCAAACCTACAAACACCGCCACCTGTGGTACTAAACCAAAGCGCACCATTTTTATCTTGTATAATACTGCGTATACTGTTATTGCTTAATCCGTTTTTTTCGGTATACACGGTTAATTCCTTTCCGTTAAAATGACACACGCCACTGCCATTAGTGCCTAACCAAATATTTTTTTGTTTATCTTCAAAAATAGAAGTTACGGTATTGTTTGGAAACCCTTCTTCTTCGGTAAAATAAGTAAACGATGTGCCATTAAAACAACAGGCGCCACCGCCCTCAGTGCCTATCCAAATATTACCTTTACTATCTTCTATAAGTGATAGAACGGTATTGTTAGATAAACCATTTTTTTGGGTGTAAT
>JAYTRS010000381.1:0-11605 GCA_043746065.1 Bacteroidota bacterium
TGGAGATAGTATGAAGTACTTTAAAGTTTTGTATCACGAATTACTTAAACAAGGTATTTATTTAGGCCCAAGCGGCTACGAAGTAGGTTTTGTAAGCCAAGCACACAGTTATCAAGATTTAGATAAAACCATTTTAGCATTTAAAAAAGCATTAACACTTTTAAAATAATTTTTTTGTATTGTCATCTGGAGCGAAGTCGAAGATATAATTGAAATTACAAATTGAATATAATGACGATAATACTTATAATAAATCATAATTTTAAAACGCTAAAGCAACATTAATATAATTAAAAATAAAAACTAATAATATGCAAGTAGGTTTGTTTTTTGGTTCGTTTAATCCCATTCACGTGGGGCATTTAGTGTTAGCTAATTATATGCTAAGCTTTACACCCTTGCAAGAGGTATGGTTTGTAGTTAGCCCGCACAATCCTTTAAAAAATAAAGCAGGTTTATTAAACCAAAACGATAGATTGCATTTAGTAAACTTGGCTTTAGACCAACATCAAAAAATAAAATCGAGCAATATTGAGTTTAAATTAACACAACCTTCTTACACCATAAATACTTTAGTGCATTTAAAAGAAAAATATCCAAAACATACTTTTAGCTTAATTGTGGGGCAAGATAATTTACAAAGTTTTGCAAAGTGGAAAAATTACGAAGAGATTTTAAAAAATTATAAAATTTATGTTTACCCCCGTCCTAATTGCTCGCAAAGCCCATTTGATACTCATAAAAATGTATATATAACAGATGCACCACTAATGGATATTTCATCCACTTTTATTCGAAATAGTATAAAAGAAAAAATAGATGTTAGTTTTTTTATGCATCCCAGCGTTTGGAATTATATTGACGAAATGAATTTATATAAAAAATAAATGCTTCCATACACTCCAATTATTCAAACTATTGAAGTTGCATTAGATTACCAAGTTGATGTATTACGTTTAGATAAACTTCATGAAACAATAAGCGGTAACAAGTGGTTTAAATTAAAACACAATTTACAAAAAGCTAAAAACGAAAATATAAAAACCATTATAACTTTTGGAGGTGCATACAGCAACCATATTGCAGCAACAGCTGATGCTTGTAAATTATTTGGGTTTAATGGTATTGGTATCATTAGAGGCGAAAAAAAAGAACTACTTAATTCCACTTTACTAAAAGCAAAAGAGGAGGGAATGCAATTAGAATTTGTTTCGAGACAAATTTATGATACTAAAACACAAGAAGAATTTAAAAATTATTTACAAACTAAATATGGTAACCATTATTTAATTCCAGAGGGTGGCAATAATTTAGAAGGAGCTTTGGGTTGTACAGAAATTATAAAACCTCAATGGAATTATGACTATATATTTTGTGCCTGTGGCACAGCCACTACTTATGCTGGCCTTGTAGGAAGTGTAAATAACTCTACAAAAGTTATAGGCATTAGTGTTTTAAAAGGTGAAAATAAATTACCCGAAGAAGCAATAATACGATTAAAAGAAATATGCCCAAGCAATAATTATACTATTAATGGCAATGAAGAACTGGATAATGATATTATCAAAACAAATTGTATTCTTTCTAATTATAGTTTTAATGGCTATGCTAATTATTACCAACCCTTAATTGATTTTAAAATTAAGTTTGAAATTAAAAATAATTTTGCCTTAGATTATGTATACACTAATAAATTATTTTTTGCAGCATTTGATTTAATAACAAAACAAAAAATTAAAAAAAATGCCAAAATATTACTACTACATAGTGGTGGATTACAAGGAAATAAAGGCTTTGAAGAACGTTTTAAATGTTAAATTTTTTAATTATTTTTACATAGATGCAAAAAATTACAATAGCCATTGATGGATACAGTAGTTGTGGCAAAAGCACGTTAGCAAAAGCACTAGCCCAACGCTTACATTATAATTATATTGATACGGGTGCTATGTACCGCGCAGTTACGCTTTATGCTTTACAAAATAATTTAATTGATGACGCAAACACTTTAAATACCCCAGCATTAATTTTAGGACTACCTAACATTGAAGTTGAATTTTATTTTAACCAACATACCAAAACTTCTGAAACCATTTTAAATGGTAAAAATATTGATAATGAAATTCGTACCATGCGGGTAAACGACAATGTGAGTAAAGTAAGTGCCATAAAGGAAGTGCGAGATAAAATGGTAGCCTTACAACGCCAAATGGGTAAAAAAAAGGCAGTAGTATTAGATGGTAGAGATATTGGAACACACGTTTTCCCTAAAGCTGAATTAAAATTATTTATGATTGCCGACCCCGAAGTACGAGCAAAACGAAGGCAAGATGAATTTAGCAGTAAAGGGCAATATTATTCGTTAGCTGAAGTAGAAATGAGTTTACTAAAACGCGATATGGCTGATATAAGCCGAGAAGAAAGTCCTTTAACGCAAGCAGACGACGCCATAATACTTGATAATAGCGATTTAAGTCGCGAAGACCAATTAGAATATGTTGTAAAATTAATAAACGACATGCAAGTAATGGTTTAATTATTTTTTTACTGATGTTTTATAACCAACTACTTTGCGAGGTTTAATTTGTTCTTTCATCTTTTCTTTTTTGTCGTTTAATTCATCTATGTATTGAAAAACCAATTCTATATTTTTATCGTGGTTATTTGTTTTGTTTATTAATTTTTCTATTGCTAATCGTAATTCGGTAGTATCGGTTAGCATTTCTCTTAGTCTGATTAACACATCAATAATTTTAAAACTAACACTAATTGCTCTTTTACTTTTTAAAACGTTCGAAAGTTGTAAGATACCGTGTTCAGTAAAGGCCATAGGTAAATAACGGGTACCTCCCCAACTTGAGGTCGCAATTTGCGACCTCAAGTTGGCAAATTCACTTTCTGTTAACTCAAACATATATTGAATAGGAAATCGCTCACTATTCCTCTTTACTTGTTCTTATAAACGTTTAGTTTCAACTTGGTAAAGTTGGGCTAAATCACTATCCAACATTACCTTTTGATTTCTAATAAAATATATTTTATTTAATACAACTTCCTCTGCTAATGATATTATTTTGCTTTTATTCATCATTAAAACACAAAAATAGTGCTAAATATAGTAATACATTGCTATAAAATGTAGTAGTAAAACTTGACTAAAAATACTTTTTTATTTAATAAATTTAATACTGTTGTAAACTACTTTTATAGTTTTTTAGATAATATTAATTTTTATCTCTAAAAGTTTTCAAATTCGTTCAACATCCCTATGGTTTCCTCTCCAAATTTCTTAACTTTAATTTATAATCTTATAATTTATAATTCTAAATAATGTTCTTAATCTTCGATACCGAAACCACAGGCTTACCCCGCAATTATAAAGCCCCCTTAACCGACTTTGATAATTGGCCACGCATGGTACAAATAGCCTGGCAATTACACGATACAAAGGGTAATTTAATAACTAGTAATTCTATCATTATAAAACCCAATGGCTATACCATACCTTTTAATGCCGTGCAAATACATGGTATTACTAACGAACGAGCCATTGAAGAAGGACAAGATTTAAAAACGGTTTTACAAGAATTTGTAACTATTGTAAACCAAACCACGTATTTATGCGGACATAATATTGAATTTGATAATAACATTATTGGAGCAGAGTTATTACGTTGCGGCTTAAATAATGTATTAGAACATAAACCGTTTATTGATACTAAAAACGACGAAACTACTGCCTATTGCGCTTTGCCAGGTGGGCGAGGCGGAAAATTTAAATGGCCTACCTTAAGCGAATTATATAAAAAATTATTTAACAGTAGCTTTGAAGAAGCCCACAACGCCGCATTTGACGTGCTTGCTACCGGAAAAGTATTTTTCGAAATTATTAAACGAGGTATAACCAAAGTAAAAGAACTGGGAACGTCAGAACTTGAAGCAATTAATTATCAAGCTCCTGATTTAAGTGAATTATACAAACATGAACAAAATTGGAAAGAGCGAAAAAGTCAAAAGTCACAAGACATTAGTCGGAAATCGGAAATACTCGATACCAATTCGTCAATCGTCAATCATCCATCATCAATAAGTTTCTCTCATCTCCACAATCATACCCAATTCTCGGTACTTCAATCTACCAGCGATGTAGAAGACCTTGTAAAAAAAGCAATAGAATATAACATGCCAGCCGTTGCGTTAACCGATCATGGAAATATGTACGGTGCATTTGCATTTTGGCAAGCCATTGAAAAACAAAATAAAACGATTAAAGCCACTAATCAAGCTATTGATAATGGTGAAAAAATAGGAGATAAAAAAAATGAACTAAAATGTATTATTGGTTGCGAGCTCTATATTTGTAAAGATCATAAAGATAAAACAAAACAAGATAATGGTTTTACGCAAGTTTTAATTGCTAAAAATAAAATAGGCTATCAAAACCTTTCAAAATTAAGCTCTGTGGGCTTAATAGATGGCGCTTATTATGTGCCACGTATTGATAAAAATTTATTGTTGCAATACAAGGATGGCTTAATTGCCACCACAGGCTCTTTAAATGCCGAAATACCATCACTTATTTTAAACGTAGGTGAAGAGCAAGCCGAAGAAGCTTTTGTGTGGTATAAAAATTTATTTGGCGATGATTTTTATATAGAATTAAACCGTCACGATTTACAAGAAGAAGACCACGTAAATTCTATCTTACTAAAATTTGCAGCAAAGTACAACGTAAAATATTTTGCCGCTAATAGCAATTATTATTTAAATAAAAACGGTTTTGATGCACACGATATTTTATTATGTGTAAAAGATGGTGAGAAAAAAGCTACACCAGTAGGGCGAGGCAGAGGTTTTAGATATGGCTTACAAAACAAAGAGTTTTATTTTAAATCGCCACAAGAAATGGTTAGTTTATTTGCCGATATGCCCGACGCTATTGAAACAACCAATGAAATTGTTAATAAAGTAGAGCAGTTTAAATTAGGTCGCGATATTTTATTACCAAAGTTTGAAATTGCTGAAGATTTTATTGCAACAAATAAATTAGAAATACAAGAATCTCATCAACGCATAATAGCTATAAAACAAAAGGAATGGGAAAGTAAAAATTTTTCGGCCGAAGTTATTGAAACGCAAAAAGCCGAAATGTTGATTATTGCCGAGCAATTTATTTACATGAGCCATTTAACCTGGCAAGGTGCGGCTAAACGCTATCCAAATATGTCGGCAGAAATAAAAGAGCGAATTGAGTTTGAATTAGCGACGATTGAACGAATGGGTTACCCTGGTTATTTTTTAATTGTTGCCGATTTTATTGCCGAAGCTCGTAGATTGGGTGTTGCTGTTGGCCCTGGGCGTGGTTCTGCTGCTGGTTCTGCTATTGCTTATTGTTTATGGATTACAAACGTTGACCCCATTAAATTTGATTTACTCTTTGAACGTTTTTTAAATCCAGACAGGGTAAGCATGCCCGATATAGATATTGATTTTGATGATGAGGGACGCGATGCCGTAATAAAATATGTAATTAATAAATATGGCGCCAATCAAGTAGCGCAAATTATTACTTATGGTACTATGGGTGGAAAATCGGCTATACGTGATACCGCACGAGCTTTAGATTTACCATTGCCAGATGCTGATCGATTGGCAAAATCTTTTCCGGATAGTTTAGAAGCTGAATTAAAAACCTTATTAAAACCTGGAGGAATTGATCAAAAATATTTAGATAAAATAAAAGATAAGCGCGAAGTTGTGGAACAATCGCATAATTTCAGAAAAATTTTTGACGAAAAATCTGCAGAATCTGATGTTTTAAAACAAGCTTATGAATTAGAGGGCTGCCTACGAAATACTGGTACTCACGCTTGCGGCATTATTATTACGCCCGATGATATGGTTAAATTTGTGCCTGTTACTAAGGCAAAAGATAGCGATATGTTGGTAACACAATTTGATAATTCTGTAGCTGAAAATGCAGGCTTATTAAAAATGGATTTTTTAGGTTTGCGCACCTTAACAATTATTAAAGATGCATTACGCTATATTAAAGAAAATCATGGAGTAGAAATTGATATTGATGCCATTCCATTAGATGATAAATTAACCTACGAGTTATTTCAACGAGGCGAAACAAATGCTGTATTTCAGTATGAAAGTGCTGGTATGCAAAAAGCCTTAAAAGATTTAAAGCCAGATACGTTTAACGATTTAATTGCCATGAATGCCCTGTATCGCCCAGGTCCGTTAGCTTATATCCCTAATTATATCAATCGTAAACATGGGCGTGAACCTATAACCTTTGATTTGGAGGGTATGGACGAATACTTAGGCGAAACGTATGGCATTACGGTGTATCAAGAACAAGTAATGCGGCTTTCGCAAAAGCTAGCCAATTTTACCAAAGGCGATGCGGATACCCTGCGTAAAGCCATGGGTAAGAAAGACAGAGCAACGCTTGATAAAATGAAAGGCAAGTTTATTGATAATTGTAAAATTAATAATCACGATGCTGTAGTTGCCGAAAAAGTATGGAAGGATTGGGAAGCTTTTGCCAGTTATGCTTTTAATAAATCGCATTCCACTTGTTATGCTTACGTAGCTTTTCAAACAGCATATATAAAAGCTCATTACCCTTCAGAGTTTATGGCGTCGGTATTAAATCACGCCAGTAGTATTGATTCTATTGCCTTTTTAATGGAAGAATGTAAACGTATGAGCGTAAAAGTATTAGGACCTGATATTAATGAAGGCTTTGCGAAATTTGCAGTAATACCCGGTGGTAACGATATACGTTTTGGGATGGGCGCTATTAAAGGCGTGGGAGAAAATACGGTAAATAATATTATTGATGAGCGTAATAAAAACGGGAAATTTACATCGCTTTTTGATTTAGCAAAACGCTTAGATAGTAAAAATATAAACAAACGATCGATAGAAGGCTTAGCATTGGCAGGCGGCTTTGATAGTATGGAAGGTAGCCACAGAGCCATGTTTTTTACAGCAGATACGGATGGACAAACGTTAACTGATAAATTAATAAAATACAGTAACCAAATGAGTTTGGGTAACGATACTTCACAAGCAAGCTTGTTTGGTGGCGATGATGAAATTGAAATTACCGAACCTCAGTTACCCAATAAAATTGAGCCTTGGAGCGCTTTAGAGCAATTAAGTAGGGAAAAAGAAGTGGTAGGTTTTTTTATTAGTGGTCATCCTTTAGACCCTTACAAATTAATTTTAGAACACCGCTGTAATGCCAACTGCGCACAGTTAAAAGCAGGCTTAGAACCTTTTAAAAATCGTGATATTATTTTTGGCGGTATTGTATCCGATTGCGAAAACCGTACCAGCAAAATGGGTAAAGCCTTCGGTAAAATAGTGATTGAAGACTATTTTGGCACTACCGAAATTATGTTATTTGGAAAAGATTTTGTTGAGTTTAATAAATACATGAGCAAGGGTTTATTTATTTTTGTAAAAGCAAAAGTGCAAGAACGCTATAATCAACCTGGCAGCTTAGAAATTAAATTAAATAAAATTGATTTATTAGAAGAAGTTAAAAAAACCGCATTTAATACCCTAAAAGTTAAAGTAAAATTAAATAACTTAAACGATAAGTTAGTAGTAAAATTAGACGAGCTAATTAATAGAAGTAGTGGTACAAGTAATGTTGAATTTTATATTGAAGACGAAGAACAAAGACAAAGCATAAAACTTTTTTCTAAAAAAAGTAAAATAGAAATTAACGATTTTGTTTTAAACGAAATAGATAAAATAATCGAATTAAAATATGAATTAGGATAATTATTTTTTTCGCTCTCCAATTTGTTGGCGCCACATTGCATAATACAAGCCTTTTTCTTCTAATAAATCGGTATGTTTTCCTTTTTCAATAATATCACCATGTTCTAAAACAAAAATAGTATCGGCATGCATAATGGTACTTAAGCGATGTGCAATTAAAATAGTAATTTGCGTTTTATTAGCACTAATCTCTCTAATGGTTTCTGATATTTCTTCTTCTGTTAACGAATCTAAGGCAGAGGTAGCCTCATCAAAAATTAATAATTTTGGTTGACGCAATAACGCACGCGCAATTGAAATGCGTTGTTTTTCGCCACCACTTAATTTAATGCCACCTTCGCCTATAGTAGTTAAAATACCGTTTGCCGCTCGCTTTAATAAATTTTGACAAGCCGCCTTATTTAATACATCTAATATTTCAGCTTCAGTAGCGGTGGGTTTAACAAATAACAAATTATCTTTTATGGTACCACTAAACAGTTGTGCATCTTGACTTACCAAGCCCAACTGCAAACGTAATTCATTTAAATTTATATTATTTGAATTTATATTATTATACAGTACTTCGCCTATATCAGGTTTATATAAGCCTAATAATAATTTTACCAATGTTGTTTTACCACTACCACTAGGGCCTACAAAAGCAATGGTTTTACCACCCTCTATTTTCAAATTAATATCTTTTACTGCATAACCTTGTGTTGATTTATGTCCGAACGATACATTTTTAAACTCCACATTTTCTATTGCGCCTAAAGCATTTGGCTGTTGTGGTACTTCTTCCGAATTAGAATTAATGAGTTTAGAAAAATTATCTAAACTTACCTTTGTTTCATTATAGATAGTAATTACATTTCCTAATTCTTGCAAAGGATTAAAAATGAAAAATGAAAAAAACATTAACGTAATTAAGTCACCAATTTTTATAACACCGTTAAATAAAAAACAATACAATGCAAATACCAAACAGGTACGAATGAAATGAACCGTTGTGCCTTGAATAAAGCCTAGAGAGCGAATAAATCTAATTTTTTTTAATTCTAATCCTAAAATTTTTAAGGTTGTTTTATTTAAACGATCTTCTTCTTGCTCTACTAAACCTAAGCTTTTTACTAATTCTATATTCCGTAACGATTCGGTTGTTGCACCTGCCAAAGCAGTAGTTTCGCCTAATATTTGTTTTGAAATGGTTTTAATTTTTTTACCTAAAAACGAACTTACACTTGCTATAATGGGTACAGTGGCTAAAAACAAAGGGCCTAACAACCAATGAATATTTACCGCATAAATAATTACAAACGCAATACCTATTAGCGATTGAAAAATTACCGAAATAAACGAGGTAATAAATTTTTCGGTATCACTTTTTACTTTTTGTAATTTACCCAATGTTTCGCCACTACGTTGGTCTTCAAAATCTTTATAAGGTAACGATAATACTTTTTTAATACCATCGGTGTACATAGTGGCTCCAGTACGTTGAATAATAATATTTGTAAAATAATCTTGAAAATTTTTAGCAATACGAGAAAGCATTGCAGCACCCACTGATAGTGATAAATAAAAAATTAAATTAGCTGAAAATTGTTTGAAATTAGCCCCAATATACCAGTAGTGCGTATCGTTTAATTCGGTATGCGGCGAACTAAACTTATTAATTAATTTACCAGTTATAATTGAGTCACAAAGCGAAAAGCATTGATTAATAGTAGCGAGTAGTAGTGCTAAAAACAACAGGTTTTTATGTTGTTTTAAATAAAGTGTAAGTAGTTTCATTAAACGTTTTAAGGTTACAAATGTACAAAGTTATTTATTGTTTTTTGTATTAAAATCCAATTTTACATCGTTCACCTTCTAAAATATGTTTTTCGGTTTCAACTTTTAAAATAGTTTTAGCATTATTTAATTCTATTTTGTAAGTTTCTTTTAATTCTTTTCGTTTTATAGCTTCCATAAAATGGCGAATATCTTCATTATTTTCTAATAGTAAAGCGGGTACTTTTGTAGGCTTGCCGCTATCATCTTTAGCAACCATTGTAAAGTACGAAGTGTTAGTGTGTTTTACACTCCCTTGTTTAAAATCTTCGGCAATAACTTTTATACCTATTACCAACGATGATTTTCCGACATAATTTACAGTAGCAAACATACTTACCATTTCGCCTACCTCTACTGGTTGTAAAAAATCAACATTTTCAACCGATACCGTAACACAATAATTACCGGCATGCTTTGATGCACAAGCATACGCCACCTTATCCATTAATGATAATAAAATGCCCCCATGTATTTTTCCGCCAAAATTAGCATAGGCAGGTATCATCAACTCAGTAAGTGTGGTTTGCGAATAACTAACAGGTTTGTAATCTTCTTCCATAATAATAAAAATTAGTAAATAAATTTACCAAAATTAAAGGTAAAACAACTAATTTATACAAATATTATAATAGCAAAATAATTTATTTATCTTTAATAACTCTCAAAAATTAAAAATGGAAAAACAGACACAAAAACTGAATTTATTTGATACAATTATGATTGTATCAGGAAGCATGATTGGTTCGGGTATTTTTATTGTAAGTGCTGATATGATGCGGGTATTGGGCTCCCCGTTTTGGGTTTTAATGTGTTGGATAATTAGTGGCGTTATTACATTATTTGCGGCTTTAAGTTATGGTGAATTAGCTGGTATGATGCCGAATGCGGGTGGGCAATTTATTTATTTAAAACGCGCTTATGGCAAATTAACGGCTTTTGTATATGGCTGGACTGTTTTTACCGTAATACAAACAGGTGTAATTGCAGCTGTAGCCGTGGCATTTGCAAAATTTATGGCCGTATTTTTTACAGTGTTTGATGATAAGAATATAGTTATTTCTATTTCGAATTTTTCTATTTCTACGACCCAATTACTGGGCGTTAGTTCAATTTTATTTTTAACTTATTTAAATACTTTAGGTATTAATAATGGCAAAATAATTCAACGTGTTTTTACAACTACTAAAATAATTGCCTTATTTGCCATTATACTTATTGGTATTTTTTTTGCTAGGAAATATAATTTTTGGGAAAATAATATGAAATTATCGTTTTTTGAAATTAATAATACTGCTGTTAACTCCTCAAGCATCAACCTTTTATTAAGTGCTTTGGGCGTTGCTTTAATTGGCGCTTTATTTAGTAGCGATGCTTGGAATAACGTAACCTTTATTGCAGGTGAAATTAAAAATCCTCAAAAAAATATTCCTTTAGGCTTATTAATAGGCGTATTAATTGTAACTGTTTTATATGTGTTGGCAAATGTGGCTTACTTTATGTTATTACCCGCAATAGGTAGTATTAATGGGCAAACTATTTTAGATAGAGGTATTGCCTTTGCTCAAAATGATAGAGTTGGAACGGCCGCAATGGGGGCAGTTTTTGGTAATATTTCGGTTTACATTATGGCAGCGCTAATAGTTATTTCTACTTTTGGTTGCAATAATGGATTAATACTTTCTGGCGCACGTTTGTTTCATAGCATGGCCAACGAAGGTTTATTTTTTAAACAAGCAGGGATTTTAAATAAAAACAATGTGCCAGCAAAAGCCTTATGGATACAAGCTTTTTGGGCATCAATACTATGTTTGAGTGGTTCTTATGGTAGTTTATTAGATTATTGCACCTTTGCCAGTTTAGTATTTTACATTGTTACCATATCGGCTATTTTTTATTTACGAAAAAAAGAACCTAATACGCTACGACCTTATAAAGCCTTTGGCTACCCTATTATACCCGCATTATATATTTTGATTGC
>JAYTRS010000382.1:0-30792 GCA_043746065.1 Bacteroidota bacterium
TGGTTTTTATCAAATGCAAGCTTTTTCAAATGTATTTTTAGCATTGCCTTTTTTTATTACATCCTTAAATCCAAACCCTTCAATATCTATTATCGAATACATTGGTGCAGCGTTGTGGTTTATTGCTATTTGTGGTGAGGGCATTTCCGATTGGCAACTAAGTTACTTTAAATCTAAACCCGAAAATAAAGGCAAGGTGTGCCAATACGGTTTATGGAATTATTCTCGTCATCCAAATTATTTTTTTCAGTTATTAATATGGGTAAGCGTTAGCATTTTTTCTATTTGCAGCCCCTATGGTTATTTAGCTATTTTATGTCCTTTAAGTATTGGTTTTTTATTATTTAAAGTTACTGGCATACCTATGACGGAGGAACAGGCAGTAAGAAGCAAAGGCGAGGCTTATAAAACGTATCAAAAAACAACTAGCTCTTTTGTTCCATGGTTTAAGAAAGTTTAAACTTTTACAATCCATTTAAGTAACATCGTTCGTATATTCGTACTATTAAGTATTTAAACTTGTATGTGGTATAACTCGCTTTTAGAAAAAAATAAAATTCCAGATTTTTTGCTTCGTGTTGGCATTCGTAAACTATTAGAACAGCGTTTGCAGGATGAAAATAAGGGCAACAC
Source organism: Bacteroidota bacterium (assembly GCA_043746065.1). GTDB lineage: Bacteria > Bacteroidota > Bacteroidia > B-17B0 > Aurantibacillaceae > Aurantibacillus. The sequence goes on from JAYTRS010000382.1 coordinate 634, forward strand.
AGAAACGCAACAAGCGCATTTGATGCAATTAATTGAAGAGTTAAAGGCATCGCCAATTGCCATAAACACTCAAGAAGCTAACGAACAACATTATGAAGTGCCTACACAATTTTATAAGTATTGTTTAGGTAAGCATTTAAAGTATAGTAGCGGTTATTGGAAGGCGGGGGTTACAGATATTGATACCTCAGAAAAAGATATGTTGGAGTTAACTTGCCAACGAGCAGATTTACAGGACGGACAAGATGTGCTGGAACTAGGTTGTGGTTGGGGTTCGCTTTCTTTATTTATGGCGGCTAAATTTCCAAAAAGTAATTTTACAGTTGTATCAAATTCTCGCACACAAAAAATTTATATTGATGAGCAAGCTCAACAAAGAAGCATAAATAATTTAACCGTCATTACAATTAATATAAATGATTTTGTTTTAGATAAAACCTTTGATAGAGTTTTAAGTGTTGAAATGTTTGAACACATGCGTAATTACCAAAAATTAATGCACAAGGTTGCTACGCTTCTAAAAGCAGATGGAAAACTATTTGTACATATTTTTACACATAAAGAATATGCTTACAAATTTGAAGTAAAAGATGAAACAGATTGGATGAGTAAGTACTTTTTTACTGGAGGCATTATGCCAAGCGATGATTTATTACTTTATTTTAACGAGCATTTAAGTATTGCAAAACATTGGCATGTGAGCGGAACGCATTATGCAAAAACATCAGAGGCCTGGTTACAAAACATGGATAAACACAAAACCGAAATAATGCCCTTGTTTGAACAAACGTATGGCAAAGAAAATGCAACAAAATGGTGGGTATATTGGCGAATTTTTTATATGGCTTGTGCCGAATTATGGGCTTATAATAAGGGCGAAGAATGGATAGTGAGCCATTATTTATTTTGTAAAAAACAATAAGTATGTGGCGTTTATTTTTATCAATTATTTTATTTTTATTTTCACTATTGGTACTTTTTAGAGCGCCAACAAATTTTTTATGGCGAGTATCTGTTGCTATTACCGAATTTCCACAACTATTTTTTGGAGCTTCATTATTGTTTTTTATACTTTGTTTTTGGTCGGTTAATTATAAAACACCTGTTTTAATTATTGCTGGGCTTACAACTATTCTTTATCTATTACCCATTATACAAGCCTATAAACGTGGCAATCATTTAACAGAAGAATTAGCCATCTCTTTTCCTACAAAAAATAACCCAACTTTTTTGCAAAGCCCCTTTTCGTTTTTTAATTTATTTAGTGGTATTGGTATTAAAACTATTTCGCCCCAAATATTTACCTACAAAACTTTGCCCGAAAAAAAACTAAATATTGATTTTTATCCGTCAACTACAACCAGCAAATCGCCTTGTGTAATTGTAATACACGGCGGTTCTTGGCGCGAGGGCAATAGTAAACAACTGCCCGCTTTAAATAGTTATTTAGCAAACAGAGGTTGTCATGTTGCTGCTATAAATTACCGTTTAGCACCAAAATATAAATCACCGGCACCCGTTGAAGATGTACAAGATGTTATAAATTATCTAACTACAAACGCGCAAAAATTAAATATTGATACTTCTAATTTCGTTTTAATTGGGCGATCGGCGGGTGGGCAAATTGCATTATGTGCTGCCTATACATTTAATAACAAAAATATTAAAGGTGTTGTGGCGTTTTATGCCCCTGCAGATATGGTTTGGGGTGGGAAAATAAAAGTAAATAGTTGGGTATTAAATACCAACAAAGTGTTTAACGAATATTTAGGGGGCACCATTGATGAAGTGCCAGAAAAATTTAAAGAAAGTTCGGCATGCGAATACGTTAGCAAAACATCAACGCCCACTTTAATTATTCATGGCGAACATGATGCTATGGTTGCTTATGAGCATAGTGTAAGGTTAAACAAAAAACTATCACAAAATAATGTACAACACTACTTTTTAAATTTACCCTGCGCCACACATGGTTGCGATTATAATATTAGCGGCCCAAGCGGACAACTATCTACTTTTGCCATCGAACGATTTATAAATTCAGTAACAACACATTAATGCAAACATTAGCAATTATAGGCACAGGCATTGCGGGTATGGGCTGTGGCCATTTTTTACATAAAAAATATAACATTAAGTTGTTTGAACAAAACAATTATGTAGGTGGGCATACTAATACTATTTCTGTAAGCGAAGGAAACGAAAAAGTATTTATGGATACAGGTTTTATGGTATTTAATTTTGAAACCTATCCACACCTTTGTAAATTATTTAATGAAATTAAAGCGCCCATTAAAAAAACAGAAATGTCGTTTAGCGTGCAACATACCCCTACTGGGCTTGAGTATTGTGGCTCAGGCATTAACGGTTTGTTTGCACAACGCAAAAATATTTTTAGCATTAGCTATATTAAAATGCTAAAAGAAATTACGCGTTTTAATAAAATTAGTGTAGAGATTTTAGATAATCCTAAATACGAAAACTATTCATTAGCAGAGTACATAAAAGAGTTTAGGTTTAGCGATGAAATGCTTTATAAGTATTTAGTGCCAATGAGTTCCGCTGTTTGGAGCACTCCTATCGATAAAATGTTAGATTTTCCAGCAGTTGCACTTATTCGTTTTTTTAAAAATCATGGTTTTTTAGGTTTAAGTACACAACATCAATGGTACACGTTGCATAACGGAAGCCAATCTTATCGCAAACTATTAATTGCACCTTTTAAAGATAAAATTAAAACTAACACCACGGTTATAAACGTAAAATGCATAAATAACAAAGCAATCATTACTTTAAACGATAATTCGCAACACGAATTTGACAAGGTAATTTTTGCATCCCATGCTAACCAAACATTAGCCATGTTAGATGCACCAACAGCTGACGAGCAACGTTTGTTATCGCCTTTTAAGTATGAAAAAAATACAGCCACTGTGCATACTGACGAAAGTATAATGCCAAAACTAAAAAAAACATGGAGCAGTTGGAACTATAGAATTGAAGAACGGGACGGAAAACCTGTACCAACCACTATTTATTGGATGAATAAACTACAAGGTGTTTCAAAAAACAAAAATTACTTTGTTTCAATAAACGCAATACCAAATAGTGTTGATAAAACAAAACTAATTAGCGTAATAGATTACGAGCATCCGTTGTTTGATGTACCCGCTATTAATGCACAAAAACAATTACATATTTTAAACCAAACAGGTCCACTTTATTTTTGTGGAAGTTATTTTAAATACGGCTTTCACGAAGATGCGTTTAAAAGTGCGGTACAGTTGTGTGAAAAATTATAATGAACAGTTGTCTATATAAAGCCCAAGTAATGCATAATCGCTTAAGCCCTAAAGCACACAGCTTTTATTACAATGTGTTTATGTTTTATATTGATTTGGATGAACTAGATACTTTAAAAAACAAACTACTATTGTTTAGCCACAACCGATTTAATTTTTTTTCGTTTAAAGATAAAGAGCATTTGCAATTGCCTATTGATAAGCCAGATAAAAGTAAAAACACAAAACAACACATTGTTGATTATTTAAAACAACAGGGGTTTAATTATACCAATCAAAAAATTATGCTACTTACTAATTTAAATATTTTAGGGTATAATTTTAATCCTGTTTCGTTTTATTATATTTTAAATACAGATAACACGCATAGTTGTGCAATAGCAGAAGTTGGAAATACATTTGGAGAAATGAAGCCTTATTTTTTAGGCGCAGATTTATTTTTAGAAAATAAATTTCATTTAAACACAACAAAGTATTTTTATGTATCGCCGTTTATAAGTCACGATTCTAATTTTGATTTTACATTATATGTTCCTGACCAAAAATTAAATATAAAAATAGATACTTTAAAAAACAACGATAAACTGTTTATTAGCACTCTAACAGGTATTAAAAAACCATTAAATAATGCGAACTTATTTTGGTATAGCATTCGTTTTCCGTTTTTAACGTTGAGAATAATAACATTGATACACTGGAATGCCTTACTACTTTGGTTAAAAAAAATTCCTTATCAAAAAAAATCAGATGATCAAGATTTGCAACGCAATGTGTTTCGTAAAAAATAATTTAAACGGTGTTTAAATTCTGTAAGGAATTTGATTCTATTTCGTCTATTTTTTATGTTAAATTTTATGTATTTTTAATCCCAAATGTCGTCAATTTCTATAACAAAATCAAAATATGGGTTTTACCAAAACTTAATAATTTCTGTTTTATCAAAAATGAAATTAGGAAGTTTACATTTAACATTGCCCAATGGTGAAATAATTTTATTAGGTGAAAACAACTCTAATATTAATGCTAACATTCAAATAAAAAACGCTTCTTTTTTTAAACGCTGTGTATTGTACGGCGATGTTGGCTTTGGCGAAGCCTATGTAGATGGCGATTGGGAAACTGATAATATTACCAACGTAATAAAATGGTTCTTATTAAATGTAGATAATGCGCCAACCGTTTCGGGCAACGATGCTAATCATTTTATTTTAAACGCTTTAAAATTTATTAATAAAAATTTTCATCAAAAACGAATTAATACTATACGCGGCTCTAAAAAAAATATTAGCGAACATTACGATTTAAATAATCAATTTTTTAGTTTGTTTTTAGATCCCACAATGACATACTCTTCGGCATATTTTAAAGAAAAAAATATGACGTTAGAGCAAGCGCAATTAGCCAAATACCACCGGTTATGCGAACAGCTTCGACTAAATTCTAGCGACCATGTGCTTGAAATTGGAAGTGGTTGGGGTGGTAATGCTATTTATATGGCTAAACATTTTGGCTGTAAAGTTACTACGGTTACTATTTCAGAAGAGCAATATAAATTGGCTACCGAAAAAATTATTAAAGAAAATTTAGTAGATAAGGTTACTGTTTTAATAAAAGATTACCGAACCTTAGAAGGAAAATTTGACAAAATAGTATCTATAGAAATGCTTGAGGCTGTTGGAGCCGAGTATTACGAAACCTACTTTAAAAAATGCGCCCAACTTTTAAAAAAAGATGGCATTTTTGCATTACAAGTTATTACCAGCCCCGACTCACGTTTTGAAAATTTTAAAAATGGAGTAGACTGGATTCAGAAACATATTTTTCCTGGATCATTACTACCATCCGTTTCTGCTATTAATACAGCCATAAATAAAACAAGCGATTTTACGTTGGTTGATTTAAAAGATATAGGTCTGGATTATGCTCACACATTGGCTATTTGGCACAATGCATTTAACGAAAAATTAAACGAGGTAAAACAATTAGGTTTTGATGATTATTTTATACGAAAGTGGAACTACTATTTATGCTATTGCGAAGCTGCTTTTGCTATGCGAAATATAAACGTTATGCAAATGGTTTATGCTCGTCCAAATAATATTAGTAGATAAAATTTATAAAAAATTAGAATTTAATTCCAAACAAACACACATCGTCAACTTGTTCCATCTCGCCTTTCCAGTTTTCAAAATAAGATGCTAATTTTTGTTTTTGTTCTTCAAGGGGTAAATTATTGTATGCTTTTAATTGTTCCTTTAATGGCTTATACATTAATTTTTTGCCTTTTGGTCCACCAAATTGGTCGGCAAAACCATCCGTGTATGCAATAAAAGTATCATTAGGCTGTAAATTTGCTTCAAAAAGTTTAAACGGTTCGGTGCGCATACCAATACCAATAGGCATTTTATCAGCATCTAGTTCAATAACTTCGCCATTTCTAATAATAATAGGTGCGTTATTGGCGGCAGCATAAGTTAAACGCTTTGTTTTTAAATCTATTTTCATCAAAATACCATCCATGCCATCTTGCCCCCCATCTTTTGATAAATTTTTTATTAAGCGTTGACGCACATGATTTAAAATTTCGTTTGGTTCGGTAATTTTATTTTGATTAATGGCTTCGTTTAAAAAAGCCATATTCAACAAACTCATAAACGCACCTGGTACGCCGTGCCCAGTGCTATCGCAAATGGCTAAATAAAAATGGGTTTCGTTTTTTGTTGCCCAGTAAAAATCGCCACTAACAATATCTTTTGGTTTAAATATTAAAAAATGATTGGGTAAATATTTATTTAAAAAAGTATCGTTGGCTAAAAGCGTTTGCTGAATGCGTTTAGCATAGTTTAAGCTATCAATAATTTCTTTTTGTTTATGCGAAATAATATCTTTTTGTTTAACAACCTCTTGTGTTCGCTCGGTTACCTTATCTTCTAAGCCATGTATTAAATCGTTAATAGAGGCTTGCATTTTTTGAAAACTTTGTGCTAGCGATCCAATTTCATCTTTTCTATCGTTAGTAATTACTACATCTAAATTTCCTTTTGATAATTCTAAAGCATCAAATTCTAATTCCTTAATAGGCTTGGTTGCTTTTTTTGAAATATAAAACGATATTATTAAAATAAATAATAATACAAAAACCGATCCTTTTAAAATACTATTTCTTAAGTCTAATGTTGGGCTAAAAGCTTCTTCTTCGTCAATTTCGCTTAGTAGTACCCATTTTAATCCTAAAACATTTATGGGCTTAAATGCTGATAATACGGGTACGCCACGGTAATCATTAAAAATTAATGCATCAGATTTACCAAGTAACGCTTCTTTAGTACCATGTGTTTTTACTTCTTGCAAGCCCACCGATGTTTTGTAATTTTTAATTTTAGTGATGGTTAGTTTTCCCACGCCAATTTCTGATAACATTTTAAAATAATTAGCACTATCCTCAATTAAAAAACGTGATTGGTTGCGTAAAGTAAAATCTTCGCCTACAATATAACTCTCGCCTGTTTTACCTAAGCCTACTCCCTCCCAATCTTTATTATTTGTCATAATATTATTTATGTTGTCAATAGGCATTTGAAAGGCAAGCACACCTATTAATTTACCTTTATCATAAATAGGGCAAGCCATGAATGAGGCTGGCGAATTATAAGAGGGAAGGTACTCGGCATAATCAACCAAGGCTACATCTTCGCTATTATTTATTTTAAGTGCTTTATTAAAGCTAGTGGCAAGGTTTGTATTTCGGTAGGCTCCATTTTGTAACGACGATGCAAAATCAATTTCCTTAAATACGGTGTACACCACATCTCCGGTTTCGTTATCAATTAAAAAAACGTCGTAAAATCCAAAACGTTGTAAAAAACTACGTATTACAGGGTGAAATTTTTTATGTGTTTTGTTATAACTACAATTTTGTGGTATTGAGTCTAGTAGATGTTTTGAGCCTAATTTATTAGGGTTGTTGGCAATAAATAGTTGTTGCAACAATAATGCGTTTGGATTTTTTGGTTCTAAATTTTTTTTATTTACAACCCCAATACTATTTTTATTGAGTTCGGGTATAAAAACAGAATCTATGTAAGAATCCATTTTATTACGTCGACTAGTAAAATTAGTTTCGTTAAAATTTAATTCGGTAGTAATTTGTTTAAAGCCGGCTTTAAACTGTTTCGTGGCTTCAATAATTGATGGATCTTCAGAAAAAGAAATAAGTTGATCTTTAATTTGTTTAAAATAGCTGGTAATTTGTACGGCTTTCATTTCCCTAACCGCCGTTAATTTATTAAACGACTCTTTTTTTAAAGCTTCTTTAGCATCAACATAACTAATAACACCAGCTACTAGCATTGCCATAAATGCAATACAAAAAAAGGTAATGGTTAACTTAACTCCTATTTTCATTTATAAATTTTATTTTTTAATAAAAGGTTAAGATAGTTCTTTTAAAAATAAATAAAAACTATTTATTGTTTTATTCTATTTCTAAAAACACGGGGCAATGGTCGCTGTGCACCGCGTCTGGCAATATTACTGAGCGCTTAAGGCGTTTTTGTAAGTTTTTTGTAACTAAATTATAATCAATTCGCCAACCTAAATTTTTGCCTCTTGACCCTGCACGGTAGCTCCACCAAGTATATTGGTGTGGTTCTTGATTAAAATACCTAAACGAATCAATAAAACCGCTTTGTATAAAATCTTCCAGCCATTCGCGCTCTTCGGGTAAAAAACCACTAGTGTTGGCGTTGCTTTTAGGATTATGAATATCAATTGGCTTGTGGCAAATATTGTAATCGCCACATAAAATAAGATTTGGAATTGTTTTTTGAAGTTTTATAATATACGTTTTAAAATCGGCCAACCACTTCATTTTAAAGGCCTGTCTCTCATCGCCGCTACTACCACTTGGGTGGTAAACACTCATAATAGAATAATCATCAAAATCAATGCGCAACACTCTGCCCTCAAAATCATACTCAGCTATACCGCAACCATACTCTACATGTTTGGGTTTTTGTTTTGTAAAAATAGCTACGCCACTATATCCTTTTTTTTGTGCTGGATACCAATAATGCTGGTAACCAAGGGCTTCAAACTGAGCAACATCTACCTGCTCGGGGTTAGCTTTTATTTCTTGCACACATAATACATCGGGGTTTGTAATTTTTAACCAACCAATTAAATCTTTGCCCATGGCGGCACGTATACCATTTAAATTATATGTTATAATTTTCATTCCGTTATCTATTTATTGAAAACAAAAAAACACAAATTATTTTATACTTTTACATTAAATTTTAATTAAATGCTATTTAATAAACACTTTTTTTTGGTTGTAATTACTTTATGTTTTATTTCGTGTAATGTGCCAACAATTGAAGGCCCCGAAGATAAGGTACACGATAAAGTTGAAACAGTACCAACAACTCCTGTTATAAAGTATTCGGTAGTTAGTACCTTGCCACACGACTCTACTTCTTTTACCGAAGGGTTTTTGATACACAATGGACAATTGTTTGAAAGCACTGGTGCAACGCCAGAGTTACCACAAACGCGCTCGTTATTTGGTAGCGTTAATTTAAAAACCGGAAAAATAACCATAAAGGCCGAATTAGATAAAACAAAATATTTTGGCGAAGGTATTTGTTTTTTAAACGACAAGGTTTTTCAACTCACCTATAAAAACCAAGTTGGCTTTATTTACGATGCTAAAACATTTAAACCCAAAGGGCAGTTTAGTTATTTAAGTAAAGAGGGCTGGGGATTAACAACCAATGGCAAAGATTTAATAATGAGCGATGGTACAAATATTTTAACCTTTTTAAACCCCGAAACGCAACAAATTATTAAAACGTTGGCGGTGAGCGAAAATAATTTTGCGCTTGACTATTTAAACGAACTAGAGTACATAAAGGGCTTTATTTACGCTAATGTTTATACTACACATAAAATTGTAAAAATAAACCCCGAAACCGGAAACGTAGTTGCAAAAATGGATATTGAAGATTTGTACCTTTCTGCCCAAAAGCGATACCCTTATTCTAAAGAAACTAATGGCATAGCCTACGATTCAATACAAAACAAAGTGTATGTTACGGGCAAAATGTGGCCATGTATGTTTGAGATTAAGTTTTAATCTTTATTCCAATTACTCTTACCAACGCTACTTAGTGATTACTACAAGTTTGGAGTGGCTATAAATATTTTATACACACAATTGTAACAACTCTATTAATACTCACTAAAAATAGGTTTCTTTATAAAAAATTGAATTAATTTATGAAGAAACTATTATTTACGGCAATAATAAGCATTTGTGCTACTACATTAAAATCACAAATTACTTTTGTGCCAGGCTACATTGTTAACGAAAAAGGCGATACCCTTAAAGGCGAAGTAAAAATTAATCCTAAAAAAGAACAAGATAACCACAATAAAGTATATTTTAAAGATGCTCAAGGTTTACAAAAAAACTATAAACCCAACAAAATAAAAGCGTACGGCTTTGATAAAAGCCATTATGTTGCTATGGATATTGGTGGGGAAGAAAAATATTACAAAGCTATTGCACGCGGCGAAATTAGCTTATACAAAATGATTTTTGAAGAAGTAAAAATGAACGAATCTAGTTTTGTAGCCGACTATTTTTTAATTAAAAAAGGCGATAAAAAAATGACAGATGTAAAACCTAATAAATTTAAAAAACAATTGGGCGAAATGATGAGCGGTGCCGCTGGTTATATAAGCGATTATGAAGATAATAAGGTGCTTGACGAAGCAAAAGCAGCAGAGGTGATAAATAAGTACAATAATCGTTAGTACAGTTGTTTGATATTTGTTTTTAGTTGTTTGAAAAATTATAATTATCCTTCAAAAACAAAAACAGTTTTAAATAACTTATTTCAAACAACAAACAACTCTTTTCAAAAAACTTTATTTTTAAATGATAACAAAAGATACCCCTAAAAAATTATTTCTACTCGATGCCTTTGCGCTAATTTATCGTAGCTATTTTGCTTTTAGTAATAACCCACGTATCAACTCAAAAGGCTTTAACACCAGTGCCATATTTGGTTTTACAAATACCTTGTTAGAGATTTTAACTAAAGAAAAACCCAGCCATATTGCCGTTGTATTTGATACCCCCGAACCAACCATTCGCCATATTGAATTCCCTGCCTATAAGGCCCAACGCGAAGAAATGCCTGATGATTTGCGAAAATCTATTCCCTTAATAATTGATTTAGTAAACGGCTTTAATATTCCTGTGATTAGCCTGCCAGGTTATGAAGCCGATGATTTAATTGGAACCTTAGCTAAAAAGGCTGAATTATTAGGCTTTACCACCTATATGATGACACCCGACAAAGACTATGGGCAATTAGTAGATGAGAATACTTTTATTTACAAACCTGCTCGGTTAGGAAATGGTGTAGAGGTGCAAGGCGTTAGTGAGATTTGCAAAAAATGGGATATTAAAAACGTTTCTGAATTAATTGATATTTTAGGATTAATGGGCGATAAGGTAGACAACATCCCCGGAATACCTGGTGTGGGTGAAGTTACCGCCATTAAGTTTATAAAAGAGTTTGGAAGCATTGAAAATTTATTACAAAATACCGATAAAATAAAAGGTAAAATGCGCGAAAAGGTTGAGGCAAATAAAGAGATGGCTATACAAAGCAAATGGCTTGCTACAATTATTTTAGATTGCCCCATTGAGTTTGAAGAACATAAATTAATTATGGAAGAGCCTAATAAAGAGGCTCTACGTGAATTATTTACCGAATTAGAATTTAGAGCCATTGCAAAAAAAATATTGGGCGAGGATATTGGCGGACAAGAAAAATTACCTGCCGAAAAACTAAAAACAACATCTGCTCCAGATTTGTTTAGTGACGATGAAGGTGAAAATGTGCAAACCGTTAGTACTTTACCAAATTCAGAACCAACCATTTTTAATACCATTAACGATGTGGAGCATACTTACGAATTAGTTGATAATAATGATAAAATACAACAATTAGTAGCAAAGTTGCAAACCGTTGGTGAATTTTGTTTTGATACTGAAACTACTTCTTTAAATGTACTTGATGCTGAATTGGTGGGTTTATCCTTTTCATTTAATGCGCATCACGGCTATTATATCCCAATTTCCGAAAACAAAGAAGAAGCCTTAAAACAATTACGAATTTTTATTCCGTTGTTTAGCGATGAAACAAAAACATTAGTAGGACAAAATATAAAATACGATTATCATATTTTAAGTAATTACAACATCGAAATAAAAAATAAACTGTTTGATACTATGGTCGCTCACTTTTTGTTTATGCCCGAAATGCGCCATGGCATGGATTTATTAGCACAAACGTACCTCAACTACAAGCCAGTAAGTATTGAAACTTTAATTGGTAAAAAAGGTAAAGAACAATTAAGTATGCGCTCAGCCCCTATTGAATTAATAAAAGAATACGCTGCCGAAGATGCTGACATTACCCTGCAATTAAAACACAAATTTGCTCCCGAATTAAAAGGTGCAGAAGTTGAAACTTTATTTAATACGGTTGAAATACCTTTAATACGTGTATTGGCAGATATGGAACGTGAAGGGATTAACTTAGATGTAAAAGCATTACGAGAATTTTCGGCACTATTACAAATTGATATTACGGAAGTAGAAAAACAAATTCAAGAATTGGCTGGCACTAAATTCAATATTTCGTCGCCCAAACAAGTAGGCGAAATTTTATTTGATTATTTAAAAATTACCGATAAACCTAAAAAAACAAAAACGGGTCAGTATGCTACTGGCGAAGATGTATTGAGCAAATTAGAAGGCACTCATCCCATTATTTCTAAGATATTAGATTACCGCGAATTGGTAAAATTAAAATCTACTTACGTTGATACCTTACCAGAACTAGTAAACAAAACCACTAACCGCATTCACACCTCTTTTAATCAAGTGGTAGCTGTTACGGGGCGTTTAAGCAGCGATAATCCTAATTTACAAAACATACCTATTCGTACTGAACGTGGTAAGCAAATTCGTAAAGCATTTATTCCGCGTGATGAAAATCATATTTTGTTGAGTGCCGATTATTCGCAAATAGAGTTGCGTGTAGTTGCTAGTATTAGTGGCGACCCAGCCATGTGCGAAGCCTTTAATTTAAATAAAGATATTCATACCGCCACTGCGGCAAAAGTATATGCTATTGCCGAAAGCGACGTTACTAAAGAAATGCGTTATAAAGCAAAAAGTGTAAACTTTGGCATTATTTATGGGCAAGGCGCTTTTGGTTTATCCGAAAATCTTAATATTAGTCGCACTGAAGCAAAAGAAATTATTGATAATTACAAAAAGGAGTTTTCTAGTATTGATAAATACATGAGCGATATGATTAATTTTGCACGCGAAAATGGTTTTGTAAAAACATTATTGGGTCGTAAACGTTGGTTACGCGATATTAATAGTAACAACGCAACGGTTCGCAGCTTTGCCGAACGAAATGCTATAAATGCCCCAATACAAGGCAGTGCCGCCGATATGATAAAGGTAGCCATGATTAATATTGCTGCCGAATTAAAAGAAAAAAACTTTAAAACTAAAATGGTATTACAAGTACATGATGAATTAGTATTTGATGTTTACAAACCTGAATTAGAGCTTGTAAAACCAATTATTGAACACCACATGAAACATGCTCTGCCCTTAAACGTGCCCGTTGAAGTGGGTATGGGTATTGGCGAAAATTGGTTAGAGGCGCATTAGTATTATTTCCCAAAAATCTGCTCTTCTAAAATCTTAATTCCTTCTACAAAGCTATGCGGATTATAGCCTAAATCTTTTTTTGCTTTATCTATAATAAAACCAGTAATAGGAGGGCGTTTAGCAGGCTGTTTAATATCTGCGCTTTTACTTGGTTTAATAAGGCTTTTATCTAATTTATAATAATCTGCTACAACATTTGCTAATTCTAATATGCTATAAAAATCTTTTCCGCTAATGTTGTAAATGCCTTGCGCTTTTTTTTGTGCAATTAAAATACAGCCATCCGCTAAATCTTCTGCCAATGTTGGTGTTCTAAATTGATCATCTACCACATTAATCGTTTTCCCTTGTTCTAAATTTTGTTTTACCCACAATACAATATTACTTCGGCTCATATTATCAACAATGCCGTACACCAATACGGTGCGGGCTATTGCCCAATGTAAAGATGAGGCCTGAACAATTTTTTCAGCTTCTAATTTTGTTTCGGCATAGTAGCTTAAAGGATTTGGTTTTTCGTTTTCATCTAATGGACCATGTGTGCCATCAAAAATAAAATCAGTAGATAAATGAATAAAATGTGGGGTATAGTTTGGGTTTTCTTTTGATAGTTTTTCTAAAACAGTTACTTGATTTTTAACAGACGTAGTATTTAAAAGTAAGGCTCCTTCTTTGTCCGTTTCGCATATATCCACGTTTGTCATGGCTGCGGTGTTAATTATTACATCTGGTAAATGTTTTGTGAAAATATCACTAACATTTTGCAAGTTGGTAATATCTAACGTTTCATATACATAGCCATCTTGTTTTACCAAACGGTTATCCCCTCTGGCAGAAGCTATGCAGGTAACTGATGGATTGTTTCTGAGTTTGTAAACCAATTTTTGTCCTAACAAACCGTTAGAACCTGTAATTAAAATTTTCATATAAAAGAAGGGCTTATTTTTTTATGGCTTTTGTTGTAGATGCTTTAAATGGCTTCAAATAATAAGCAAATCTAAACCCAAAAAAATTACCACTGTTATTAAATTGGTGTTGGTAGCTTTGCCCATCAATAGTATAGTTTACGGTTGATGTAGCAATATTACCAAAACCAGCATTCCAAATAAAAGAAGCATTAAAAATACTTCCGCTTTTAAATAATTTTTCTTTGCCTATTAATAAACGAGCATGTATATTTCCACTGCCATTTGATGTGCTTGTACTACTAATGTAAGGCTGACTGGTTTGCCCATCGTTATTAGGGTTAAATTGTTTGTCGATTGTTTGTGCGCCTGAGAATACACTTACTAAACCACCTGAAACTATCCATTTCCAATTTTTACAATTTGGATTAAATTTATAGATTACCAATACTGGGATTTCGACTAAACCAAAACTGCTATTAATTTTTGTAAATTGTTTTTGAGAGTTTAAAAACGAGTAATTTTCGGCAATAGCAAACTCAAAACCAACAGAATTAAAGCCTAATCCGCTTTGAAATGCCCAACGCTGGTTATAATCGTAACGCACATTAAAGTTTAAACCTACTGCTCCATAAGCGTTTTGATGAAAGCGTGCGTTTGCATTTGGCGAACCGCCTACAAATTTAGCTTTATTACCATGCAAGCCTAATTGAGCTCCAAAACGCCATGTATTGTTTTCTTGCGCTATAAAAACAAAACTACTCAAAGCTACTGCTGATAGAATAATTAATTTTTTCATATTAAGTATTTTTATTGTTACTATTTACTTACTAAGATACATAAATTGTTTTGGTAAAACAAGTTTTAAGGCTTTTTATTTGTTAAGCGCTTTATGGTTTTTAAAACAATTTGTTCGTTTGGTAAATGGGCCTCTTGGATTCGTTTGGCGTAGCGAATACTATCTAAAATTTCTTTTTATTTTTCGGCCAACTCGTTTTTTTGACTAGTAATTACTGCGTTAGCTTGTTTACGGGCCAAATTTGATTTGTATAGTTTAAAAAGAAAATAACCACAGCCACACAATGCTAAAAAAATTATTGCTAAAATATAATAAAGCAATTTGTTTTTAGCCTCTTTTACCTCTAATTGTTTTTTGTTTTCAAAGTCTCTTTTTTGATATGCTAAACTATCTTGTTGCTGTTGCTTATTAAATTCAAATTGAAAGCTTAAATTTTTTATTTCTTGCATTTTATCTAAACCATATAAACTATCTTTTATCAAAAAATACCTACTTTGGTAAGTAAATGCCTTTTCGTAGTTTTTATTGTTTTGATTCATTTCTATAAGCGGTTCCAAAACCCTACGCTCAAGCTCTAAGTGTTTTAGTTTTTTACTTTCGTTTAAGGCAGCATTAAAAATCTGATTGCATTGAGGATATTGATGAAGTTCGAATAAAGCCTTACCAATATTTATTTGCGATTCAATAATACTTGTAGCCAATCCACTATTATTTTTTCGAATGGCATATCCTAAATTAAAATATTTTAATGCCAATTTATAAAATTTATATTGGTAATAAAATAAACCTAAGTTGTTATATATTTGACCAATGCCAATGCTATCTTTATTTTGTAAACGAATACTTAAGCTATTGTTAAAATATTTTTTTGCCGTACTAGAATCGTCAATTGATAAATAATTTAATGCTATATTGTTTAACATGGCTGCTTTTTGTTTTGCGTTACCATTTATACTAGCAATGTTTAATGCTTTATTATAATAGCTAATTGATGTTTTAAAATTATCTAAATACGAATTTATTAAGCCTTGTTGGTACATAATTTTAAAGTCTAAATTATTATGGCAAGTATCTGCACGTTGTAACAATGCTTTATTAAAATAGGTTGTTGCTGACGTTAAATCATCATGTTCAACATAAAACATTCCAATTTTATAATTGACAATAAATACGTGTTCAGATTTATTATTTGCTAATTTTAGGGCATCAAAAAATGCGTTTAGAGCGGCTTTAGAATTAGATTTTTTATAAATAAAATCGCCAAATAATAGTTTTTTGTAAAACAAAAACTCATTGCTTTGCTTGTATTTTGCTTCAAACTTTTTTATTTCAATTTCTGTTTTTTTTGAATCAAAAATCGGTAAGAAATCGTTTAGTTTTGAATACGCAAAAAAAAGTGGCGATTGCGCATAGTTTTTTAAAATAAAGAAAAACAGTAAAAATATTATAATTAAATGCTTCAAAAAAAGGTTTACTTAAAATTTAAAGGTACTAAAAAAAATAAAAATGAGTTTTAGGTATTGGTTAAACGCTTAATAGTTTTTATTACAAATTTTTCGCTAGGCAAGTGGGCTTGCTGTATTCGTTTTGCGTAACGAATACTATCTAAAATTTCTTTTTGCTTTTCTTCAATAATATTTTTTTGCTTTTGTGTTTCTTTTTCTTTTTGTTCTATAATATTTTTTTGTTTTCTGTTTTCTTTTAGGCGCTTTAAAATTATAAAACTAAAAACAGATATAATTATCAAAAACAATACAGAAGCATATAGAATTACATCTTTTTTCAGCGCTTCTGACTTTGCAATGGCTTCCTTTTTTTCCTGTTCTTTTTCTAAAATTATTTTTTCTTTTTCGTACTCATACTTTAATCCTTCGCTAGTAATTTTTTTTATGTTTTCTTTATTAAATAAGCTATCCTGTATAGTCTTATATGCTTTATGATACTCTAGCGCTCTTTTATAATCTCCAACCCTCTCATAAGCTTCGCTTAACCTCATAGAAACATTACTAATTAGGTCTTTTAAATCTAATTGCTCTGCTATTTTAATAGCTTCTTCAAGAAGTTGAATTGCTTTTTTAGGGTTGTTATGCTTTTCGAAAGCTATTTGACCAAGCGATTCTAAACAGGTAGCTACCCCTGTACTAATATTGTTTTTCTTTGAAACCTCAAGGGCACGCTCTAATAATAACTCACTCTCGCTTATTTTGTTTTGCTTAAAATAAACACAAGCAATATTATAACATCCAATGGCAATTGCTTCCTCGTCTCCAATCTGCTCCGCTATATTTAACCCCTTTTTGAAATAATATATTGCTTTTTCTAATTGGTTACAGTTTTGGTAATACAAACCAATTGCCATGTTTGAAACACCAATGCCAGATATATCATTTATTAATACTCTTAAATGAAGAGATTTTTGTAAATACTTTATTTCATTCACCGTATCGTTTGCATCCTTGTATAGCTCTCCAATATTATGACAGGTATTTGCAATTCCTGTCGAGTCATGCAAACGTTCTTTTATTTTTAAAGACAGAAAAAGATACTCTATAGTCTTTGGAATATTGCCATGTGATTTGAACACAACGCCAATGTTATTATAAATTCCCGCTATACGAATAGAGTCTTTTAATTGAGTATAATAATCTTTTGCTTTGTAAAAATAAAAAATTGCAGAATCTTGTTGCCCAGTATAATTAAAATATCTACCAAAATTATTATACGATTGGGCTAATCCTCTAATAAATTTATTTTGACTTGATATGGTTTTAGCTTTTTTTGTGAATGAAAATCCCGAATCTACATTTCCTCTATCAAAATAAATACCACTAATTTTAAGATAGGTTTTAGCTGCAATAGTATCGTTTTTATGTTTTTGGGCAACGGATAATAAACTATCTATTTTTTTATCTTGTGCAAAAAATTGCTTGTACAAAAATGAAATAAAAACTATAAATACTATTCGCCTGATATTCATTTTATAGATAAAAGATTCCTTAAAGGTAATAAAAAAGCCTTCTGCTGATTGCAGAAGGCTATATTCATTTAAAAAAGGCTAAGCGTTTATAACTTCCTCCATGTATGCCTCAATTGGCACACAACTACAAACTAAATTTCTATCGCCATAAGCACTATCTACTTTTGCAACGCTTGGCCAAAATTTATTTAGTTTTACCCAAGGTAATGGAAATGCCGCTTTTTCGCGACTATACGGTTTATCATAAGCATCGCTAATAATTAATTTTGCTGTATGCGGTGCGTTTTTAATTAAGTTGTTTGCTTTATCGGCTTTGCCATCAATAATCTCCTGAATTTCTTTTCTTATAGAAATCATCGCCTCACAAAAACGGTCTAATTCTGCTTTACTTTCACTTTCTGTTGGTTCTACCATTAAAGTATTAACTACAGGAAACGCTACTGTTGGTGCATGAAATCCATAATCCATTAGGCGTTTTGCTATATCTGCCACCTCAACACCACTTGCCATTTTAAAATCGTTGCAATCTAAAATCATTTCATGTGCACAACGTCCTTGAGTACCCGTGTATAAAATTTTATAGTGGTCTTTTAATACTTCTTTCATATAATTAGCATTTAAAATGGCCGTTTCGGTAGCGGCTTTTAAACCATCGCTGCCTAACATTTTTATATAACCATAACTAATTAATAAAATTAATGCGCTACCAAAAGGCGCTGAGCTAACAGCGTGTATTCCTGTTGCACCACCAGTGTTTACTATTGGGTGTGATGGTAAATAAGGTACAAGTTTTTCAACTACGCCAATTGGGCCCATTCCTGGACCACCACCACCATGCGGAATAGCAAAGGTTTTATGTAAGTTTAAGTGGCACACATCTGCACCAATATTTCCTGGTGAGGTTAAACCCACCTGTGCATTCATATTTGCCCCATCCATATATACTAGTCCGCCGTTATCGTGTATTAATTTTGTAATATCTGTAATGGCTTCTTCGTAAACACCGTGCGTGCTAGGGTAAGTAACCATTAAGCAACTTAAGCGATCTTTGTATTTTTCTGCTTTTTCTTTTAAATCCACTAAATCAACATTACCTTTTTCGTCGCATTTAGTTACCACAATTTCCATCCCTGCCATAGATGCACTTGCAGGATTGGTTCCGTGCGCCGATGAAGGAATTAATACCACCGTACGATGTGCGTTACCATTAGCAATATGGTATTGACGAATAACCATTAAACCGGCATATTCGCCTTGTGCCCCTGAATTAGGCTGGAAACTCATTTTTGCAAACCCAGTAATGTCGCTTAAATCTTTATCTAAAATAGAAATCATTTCGGCATAACCTTGCGCTTGATTTACAGGTACAAAGGGGTGAATAGATGCCCACTCTGGCCAAGTAATTGGTAATAATTCAGATGCTGCATTTAACTTCATAGTGCATGAACCTAAAGCAATCATTGAATGCACTAAGGATAAATCTTTATTTTCTAAACGCTTAATGTAACGCATCATTTCACTTTCGCTGTGATACGAATTAAATGTTGGATGGGTTAAATATGAGGATTGACGATTAATTGCTGACGACTCAATGATTAACGATTGAGGATTGACAATTGAGGATTGAACAATACCAAAACAACTTAAAATATCAAGTATGTCTTGTTCTTCAGCCGTTTGATCAATACTAATTCCCACGTGTTTATCATCAATTTTTCTAAAATTAATTTCTTTAGCTTCTGCATTAGCAATTATTTTTTTAGCATCGCATTCAACAACAATGGTATCAAAATAAATTTTTGTTTTAATGGTTAATCCAACTTTTTTTAATGCTTCGGCAATAGTATTGGTTGTGTTATGAATGTTTTGCGCAATATCTCGAATGCCATTTGGCCCGTGATACACTGCATACATACTTGCCATAATAGCCAATAAAGCTTGTGCTGTACAAATATTTGACGTTGCTTTATCGCGCTTAATATGTTGTTCTCGGGTTTGTAAAGCCATACGTAATGCCTGATTTCCTTCAGCATCAATACTTACACCAATAATACGACCAGGAATTAAACGTTTGTAATCTTCTCTACAACAAAAAAATGCAGCATGCGGGCCACCATAACCTAATGGTACACCAAAACGTTGTGAATTTCCATAAACAACATCTGCACCCCATTCGCCTGGAGGAGTAAGTAATGCCAACGCTAATAAATCAGAGCCAACAGCCACTTGTATGCCCATTTCTTTACAATTCTCTATGTATGCCTTGTAATCATTGGCTTCGCCATTAATATCAGGATATTGGATTACTGAACCAAAAAAAGTATTATCTAATTTTGTTGATGCAATATTTCCAACTATTACCTCTATTCCTACAGGATTAGAGCGAGTTTTAATCACATCTATTACTTGTGGAAAACAGGTTTCGCTCACAAATAATTTATGTGCATTTATTTTTTGTTTACTGCGATTGTTGTAAAACATAAATACTGCTTCAGCAGCAGCGGTAGCCTCATCTAACAAACTAGCGTTGGCAATTGGCATGGCGGTTAAATCCATTACCATGGTTTGAAAATTTAAAATAGCTTCTAAACGGCCTTGTGCTATTTCGGCTTGATAAGGTGTGTAAGCAGTGTACCAGCCTGGGTTTTCTAAAACATTTCGCTGAATTACCGCTGGTAAAATGTTATTGTAATATCCTAAACCTATGTAACTACGAAATACTTTATTTTTTTTACCCAAGGCGCGCAAGTGCTTATGGTATTGAAATTCGCTGAATGCCTGCCCAACTTTTAAGGGTTGTTTTAAACGAATGTTTGAAGGAACGGTTTGCGAAATTAATTCGTCAATACTACTCACCCCAATTTTTTTAAGCATTGCTTTTACCTCTTGCTCGCGAGGGCCATTATGGCGATTTACAAATTTATCAGAAGCCATTATAAAGAAAATTTAGAATGTAAATTTACAAAAAATTTGTATCTTATTTAAGAATTAGAAAACTCTTCAGAAGTTTTAGTTGTGGTTGTTTTAGGAGCATCCTCAGATAAATCGGGTAACAGAGAAAGTATGATAGAACTGATACCAGGCAATACAAAACTAATTGCAAGCCAAGGCCAGGGTTTACGCCCCATTTGCTTGGCTTGAAAATACGCCAATGTTGGAATGCCTAACACAAAAGTTAAAACTCCCAACGTCATAAATAATGCAGCTCCCATTTAAAAAAATTTTGCTGGTTTAAATTACATAAAACTCAAAACTTAGTCTATTATTAACCTACTGTTATTTTGTTGAAACAAGCCTATTTCATAAGCCTTGTTAAACATTAATTTTATAGCGTTCGTCCCTAATTCTCCCAAATCAATCGAAAAATTATTTACATATAAATTAATATGTTTTTGCATCACCTCTTCATTCATTTCTTGCGCATGTGCTTTTACATACGTTTTACTGCTTTCGGGGTTTGCAAAGGCATATTCTACACTTTTTTTAATTAATCGGTTAATTTTTTGTTGAAATTCTGAATCAAAACTTCGTTTAATAACAATGCCTCCTAAAGGAATGGGGGCGTGAATTAACGATTCCCAATACTCGCCCAAATCAATTATTTTTTTTAAGCCTTTTTGTTCGTAGGTAAAACGGCTTTCGTGAATAATTAAACCAGCATCTACTTCGCCCAAAAGTAAAGCGTTTTCAATATCGCTAAACACATATTCTATTTTATTTTTTAAATTAGGGTAGGCTAAAGACAATAAAAAGTTGGCGGTTGTAAGTTTGCCAGGAATAGCGATTTTTGAATTATCGTGAATAATTAAAGGCTCGCTTCGACTCCGTTCAGCGTGACGCATAATTAATAACGGTCCACAATTAAACCCCAAAGCCGAACCCGCTCTTAATAAAATATAATTATTTAAAACGTGTCCGTAGGCGTTAAAACTTAATTTAGTAATATCTAATTCGTTGTTTAATGCTTTTTTATTTAGTGTTTCAACATCGTGTAACTCTACATTAAACGTTAGCCCTTCGGTATCAATTTTATTATGTATTAGGGCATCAAATATAAAGCAATCATTTGGGCAGGGCGAAAAACCTAGGCGAATGGATGATGGGTGGTGAGTGACGGGCGATTGGGAATTTAGCATATTAACGAATATCTATGGATTAAAAACTAATTACAAAGTTCGTATATTATTTTTATGGCGGTTTCATTTAAATTATTAATTGCTAAAGGCATATTCCACTTACTTTTATCACGTTTTTCAACATAATTTGAAATAGCCCTAATTTGAAAATGGTTAGTAGAGAGTCCGGTACAACTTCTAAAAAAAGCAGCGCCTTCCATGCTTTCTACATCAGGATTAAATTGTTGGCTGGTTTTTTTTATAGATTCATCCTTTCCATGAACCGTATTAACAGTAATACCGCTCACTTTTTTTAAACTATTTAAAGTTACGTTTTCTATTTTTATTAAACACTCAAAAACGTTTGTTCCTCCTAACTTTAAATCTTCATATTTAATAAAATCTTCGCCGTCTTCAGCGCCCATTTCACTTAATATATCGTTGGTAACATTCACAACTTCTCCTATTTTTAAATTACGATTAAATGCCCCGCAAACACCCACGTTAATAATAAAATCAAAGTTATCGTTAATACATTTTCCCATTAAAAAAGCGGTATTTACCATACCCACACCCGTTATTAAAACTGAGATATCAAGCGGAAATTTATTAGAAATAAATAATCCTGTTTCGTTATTTACGTTAATTTTAAAAATACTAAGTAGTGTTTCTACTTCGTATTTTGTGGCCGAAACAATTAAAATTTTTTTAAGCATGATTGTTTAAAATTACTATAATTCTGCTTAATTTTACACTATGATTTATTTAACCCGTCACGAACATTTTAACGCTGCTCACAAACTATATAACCCCAACTGGACAGAAGAAAAAAATACCGAAGTGTTTGGTAAGTGTGCTAATGCTAATTGGCACGGGCATAATTACGATTTAATTGTAACTATAAAAGGCGAAGTAAATCAGGAAACTGGTTTTTTAATGGACGCAAAAAACTTAAGTACAATTTTAAATAAATACGTTTGTGATAAATTAGATCATAAAAACCTAAACATAGATGTTGATTTTATGCACGGAAAATTGGCAAGTACCGAAAACTTAGCCATTGCTATTTGGCAACAAATTTTGCCACACTTACCCGCAAACGTTAGCTTACATTGTGTAAAATTATACGAAACACCAAGGATTTGCGTAGAGTATTTTGGATAGTTTTTAATACATATAGATAATGCAAACAATTACTATACCTAACAACATTAATGTTTTATGCCTAAAGGCACTCGTTTTTCCTAACGATGTTTCGGCAACACACGATCAACTTCATGCGTTAATTTCTGATTCAAAAAGTAGGCAGTTTTTTGGAATATCACATCCAAATAAAAATGGTGAAATTATTTACAAAGCGGCTATAGAACAAAAAACAGAAAACGAAGCAAAATTTTTTAACCTTGAATCTTTTACAATACCGAAAGGAAATTACGCCTTTATAGATTTAATAGATTACTATAAAAACATTCCTAATGTAGAAATAACATTTAAAAAATTAATTGCCTTGCCAAACATTAACCCTAATGGCTTTTGTTTAGAATGGTATTTAACCAGCCGAGATGTGCGTTGCATGGTTAAATTGAACGATTAACGTTTTTTTATACTTATTCTGTAAGAAAATTATTACTTTTACTATCCTATAAAAGCCAATAATCGACAAACTTTCGAAACAATGCTTTAAACTAAAAAAACCAAAACAATAGTCTAACCATCTATTAATGATTTAAAAATAAAATGATGAGCAATAAAGTTGCTGTATATAGAAAAGAACATTTTAACGCCGCACATCGTTTAAACAATCCTTTATTAGGTGCTGAAGAAAACGCTAACCTTTTTGGGAAGTGTAACTATCCCAACTATCACGGACACAACTACGATTTAATTGTAAAAATTACTGGTGAGATAGACCCCACCACTGGTTATGTAATAGATATGAAGGTATTAAGTGATATTATTAAAAAAAATGTACTCGAAAAATTTGATCATAAAAATTTAAACTTAGATACTGTAGAGTTTAAAAATTTAAACCCAACCGCCGAAAATATTGCAATGGTTATACACAGCATTCTTCGTAAACAACTAGATAACCGTTATGAACTAAAAATTACCCTGTATGAAACAGAAAGAAATTACGTTGAATACCCTGCTTAACAGCAATAAAATACAACTAAGCGGCGATGAAATTGGCGATGAACATATTAGCACTGGGATTGAAACTCCCATGTCTGCCACTGCTTTTAAACTAAGCGATGACGAAAAAATGGAAAAAATAGAGTTTCATTTTACGGAAATAATGGAAACCTTAGGTTTAGATTTAACTGATGATAGTTTAAAAGGCACCCCAAAACGGGTTGCTAAAATGTATATAAAAGAAATTTTTAGCGGCTTAAATCCAGCCAACAAGCCTAAAATTGCTTTATTTGAAAACAAATACCAATACAAACAAATGTTGGTTGAAAAGGATATTACTTTTTATAGCAATTGCGAACATCATTTTGTGCCAATTTTTGGTAAAGCACACGTTGCTTATATTAGTAATGGAAAAGTAATTGGTTTATCAAAATTAAACCGTATTGTACAATATTTTGCTAAACGCCCACAGGTACAGGAGCGCCTTACTATTCAAATTGCACGCGAATTACAAAACATTTTACAAACAAAAGATGTGGCTATAATTATCGATGCTAAGCATTTATGTGTCTCTAGCCGGGGCATACAAGATAATAGCTCGGCAACCGTTAGTTCTTTTTATGGCGGTAAATTTGAAGAAGAAGCCACGCGACAGGAGTTTTTAAAATACGTTGAAATGAAAACGAATTACTAAAATTTGTCGCTCGAATTAAAATACCCATCGTTTGGTGTACGTGTAAGAAATGGGAATGGCAAAACCGAAATTTTTGACGATATACGTAAAAAATGGTTTGTACTAACGCCCGAAGAATGGGTAAGACAGCATGTTTTAAATTATTTAATTAACGTAAAAAAATACCCCTCTTCATTAATTTCGGTTGAAAAAGAAATTACATTAAACGATTTAAAAAAACGTTTTGATATAGTTGTTTACAAAAAAAACTTGTCTCCTTTTTTAATTATTGAATGTAAAGCTCCCTTTATAGAGCTTAACATTACTACTATTGAACAAGCGCAACGTTATAATTTAATTTTAAAAGCAAATTATTTAATGATAACAAACGGTGTAAGCGATTTTGTTTTTGATAGTAGTAATAGAATTATTGATTTGCCTGAATATTATTAATATATTTGATTTACTAATTTAGTAAATACTATGGCTACAACCGTTCATAATCCACTAAAAATTTATAGTCAGCAACTTTTAATACAATTTAAAAAAGCCAAAACAACTAAAAATCCGGCTTTATATTTATACACTCATAATGTGCGCACCCCATTATTTATGGCACAAAGTATTACGCGCATTTTAGTAAATTTAAACGCAAGCCCTAATTTTGAATCCTGGCACAAAGCGTTTAAAAAAGTAGAAGATGCTTTAGGAGAGATAGATTTTTACGACGTTACAATTAAAAATTTTATCAAAAACAAATTAATTAAAAAAAATCAGGTTGATTATTTAATTAAAAAGAAAAATAAAGCAATAGATAAACTAAATAAAAAATTAATTGAAAAAGAATTCTACCTCTCTGTTTTTAATCAGGTTATTTTAGCTAACGGATTAAACTTAAATGATACACTTATTGTAAACGAAATTAAAAAGCACATTATTAAAGAAGTAAACTATATTTCTGAATTTTTTAGTCAATTTCCAAAATCGTTTGATAATATGGAATTGCAAGTGCACGAACTACGACGAAAACTACGCTGGTTGAGCATCTATGCCCAAAGCTTAAACGGCATCATTGTACTTAAAAAAGTAACCACAAGATACGAATGGGAAAAACAATTTATTACCGCGAGTGAAAAAACATCTACCTACAATAATCTAAACGTTGTAAAAAACTTAAACAATTATATTTATTTTAACCATAAAGCTTTTTATGCGTTAAGCTTTATCATAAAAAAATTAGGCAGTATAAAAGACCTTGGCTTAAATATTCATTTAATAGAAAAATCGATAAGAAAAACACATACCCAAAAAATAAATAATGTTGAAGAAATGGCTATTAAACAATTACAGCTAAATACAACGGAAAGCGACCTACTAAACGATGCCCACAAATTTTTGACGCTTTTTATTAAAAAACATGCCATTCTTCAACAATTAATTTTAAAATAATGTGTTTTTTGTTTGCTTACTCATTAAATATAGTTTTGCTAATTTGTTTAATTATAATTAATATTAATGTGTAGTTTAGAAAAAAAATAATATGCAAAAATTTCAAGCCTTAATAATAGATGATGAGGAAGATAGTCGAAGTAATACACGCAGTATGTTACAAAATTACTGCCCAGAAATAGAGGTAATAGGCGAGGCCTCAAGTGGCATGGAGGGAAAGCTTAAAATACAGGAGTTAAAGCCCCATGTAGTGTTTTTAGACATTAACATGCCGGGTATGAATGGATTTCAAATGTTAGAAGGCATTTATAATCGCGATTTTTGTGTGATATTTTTAACAGCTTATAGCGAGCATGGTATTACTGCTGTAAAAGCAGGTGCCACTGATTATTTACTAAAACCCTTAATGCTAAGCGAGCTGCAAGGCGCCGTTAAAAAAGTGGTTCAACACTATGAGGCTAAAGCTACCTCAACAGCCATTAAACCCGAAGCTGATAAAAAAGTTGTATTGATAAATCACAGTAAGGGTTTTACCTTGGTTGAGTTTAAAGATATTGTTTGGTTAGAAGCCAGTGATAATTACACTAATTTGTATTTAAGCGGGCAAAAGAAAATTGTTGCTAGCAAAACATTAAAAGAATTTGAAACTATTTTACCCGAATCGGAATTTTTTAGAATTCATCGCTCGGCCCTTATAAATATAGCGTTTGTAAAAGAATACAGTAATAATGAAGGAGGCGAAGTTATTTTAAGCGACGGAACACATGTACAGGTTAGCAAAGCGCGCGTACAAGAGTTTGCTGAATTTATTAAGTCAAAATCGGTAACGCCTAAATAGTTTTTTCAATTCAATAATATAAGGTATATTTGTACTATAAAATGAAAAGTTTCAATCAAATACATCATCATCATTCTACTTTTACTAAGGTAAGTAAGGGTGTTGAAGGTATTTTATAATCTAAATAAAGTATTATCATTCTCAAAGGCTTACCAATTGGTAAGCCTTTTTTATTTTAAAAATTAAAAAAATTGCAAAAAAATGAAAACAAAATTAAAAATAGCTATACAAAAATCAGGTCGCTTAAGCGAGAGCTCACTAAAACTTTTAAAAGAGTGCGGTATTGATATTGATAACGGATTAAATAAGTTAAAAGCGGAAGCATCAAACTTCCCCATAGAAGTCTTCTTTTTAAGAGATGATGATATTCCGCAATACGTGGAAGACGGCGTGGCAGACATTGGCATTGTGGGAGAAAATGTATTGCTTGAAAAAAACAAAAGTTTAAAACTAGTAGATAAATTAGGCTTTGGTAAATGCCGTTTGTCATTAGCTATTCCAAAAGACCAAACTTACAAATCAATTAAGGATTTAAATGGAAAAAGAATTGCCACTACCTACTCTACCATTTTATCAAAGTATTTAAAATCACAAAAAATCAAAGCAGAGATTCACGAAATTAGTGGCTCAGTAGAAATTGCACCAAGCATTGGATTAGCAGACGCCATTTGTGATTTGGTGAGCTCCGGAAGTACGTTGTTTACTAATGGTTTAAAAGAAGTAGAAATTATACTTAAGTCAGAAGCAGTTTTAGTAGCCAATAAAAAATTAGGAAAAGAACAGCAAAACATTTTAGATAAATTATTATTTAGAATGACTGCAGTTCGTAAAGCCAAAAACACAAAATA
Source organism: Bacteroidota bacterium (assembly GCA_043746065.1). Taxonomy (GTDB): domain Bacteria; phylum Bacteroidota; class Bacteroidia; order B-17B0; family Aurantibacillaceae; genus Aurantibacillus. Next base: position 28,445 of record JAYTRS010000382.1, read on the forward strand.
TATTTTACTAAATGCGCCTAACAACAAGTTAGAAGCTATTTGTAAAATATTGCCTGGCATGAAAAGCCCCACTATTTTGCCTTTAGCAAACAAAGGTTGGAGTTCCGTTCATTCGGTTGTACAAGAAAATATGTTTTGGGAAATAATAGAAAAGCTAAAAGCGGAAGGTGCACAAGGCATATTAGTGGTGCCAATTGAAAAAATGATTTTATAGAACGATTTACGATTTTAAAAGTACGATTTAAAGACAAAAAATAAAGCATGCAATTAATTAAATACCCAGCAAAAGAAACCTGGAACGCTATTTTAAAGCGCCCAATGATTGATACCACTTCATTAGAAGCTACCGTTCAATCGATATTATCCAACATTAAAATTAACGGACAGGGTGCGGTTAAAGATTATACTTTGCGATTTGATAAAGTAATTATTGAAAACGCATTAGTAACGGAGGATGAGTTTTCTGCAGCAGAAAAACAAATTTCTAAAGAATTAAAAGTAGCCATTCAATTGGCAAAAAATAATATTGAAACATTTCACACAGCTCAAATTGAAGAGATAAAAATTATTGAAACACAGCCCGGTGTTAAATGCTGGAGAAAATCCATTGCCATCCAAAAGGTAGGCTTGTATATTCCAGGAGGAACAGCTCCATTGTTCTCAACTATTTTAATGTTAGGCGTTCCTGCAAAATTAGCAGGTTGTGCAGAAATTATTTTATGTACACCACCCGATACTAATGGCAATATCAATCCTGCTATTTTATATACAGCCAATTTAATTGGTATTACTAAAGTGTTTAAAATTGGCGGAGTACAGGCCATTGGGGCTATGGCTTATGGAACTGAGATTGTTCCACAAGTTTACAAAATATTTGGTCCGGGTAACCAATACGTTACTTGCGCCAAACAACTCATCAACAAACAAGGTGTGGCTATTGATATGCCTGCTGGACCTTCGGAAATGGCAGTATTAGTTGATGAAACTTGTGTTCCTGAATTTGTTGCTGCCGATTTATTATCGCAAGCAGAGCACGGTTCAGATTCACAAGTTATATTAGTTTCTACTAACGAAGTTGTCATTAAAAATATTCAAACAGAATTAGAAAAACAATTAGCGGTTTTGCCAAGAAAAGAATTCGCAACAGCTGCTCTTTATAATAGCAAAGCAATTTTAGTAAAAACAAATTCAGAAGCAATTGAATTACTCAACCAATACGCTCCTGAACATTTAATTATTGCTTGCAAATATGATGAGCAATTAGCCGAACAAGTTGTGAATGCTGGTTCTGTTTTTTTAGGAAACTACTCGTGTGAAAGCGCTGGAGATTATGCTTCTGGAACTAATCATACTTTACCAACCAATGGTTATGCAAAAGCATACAGTGGAGTTTCGTTGGATAGCTTCGTTAAAAAAATAACGTATCAAAAATTAACCAAGGAAGGGATTATCAACATTGGTTCAGCAATTGAATTAATGGCAGAAGCCGAAGGACTACAAGCTCACAAAAATGCAGTAACTGTTAGATTAAAAAGTAAATAATTATTATGTTCAATTTAGATTCTATCATAAGAGAAAATATAAAATCACTACAATCCTACAAAGTTTGGAGAGACGATTATTTAGATAATCCTGATGCTATATTTTTAGATAATTGCGAAAACAACTTTGGTTCTCCGCTTGGTGTTGGTTATGAGCGATATCCTTCCTCATCTCAAAGCAAAGTAAAAGAGGCGATTGCAACTTATAAGAAATTAAACGTGAATCAAGTTGCAATTGGGAATGGAAGCGATGAACTAATAGATTTCTTAATACGTTGCTTTTGCGAACCAAAACAAGATAACATTTTAATTTGCGAGCCAACTTTTGGAATGTTTAAAGTGTATGCGCAATTAAATAATGTTGAAGTTTTAAATGCTCCATTAAAGCAAACTAGTTTTTTATTTGACGAGCAGTCAATTGTAAAAACTACAAACTTAAAAACTAAACTCATTTTTATTTGCACACCAAATAATCCAACTGGCACTAGTATTTCCATTGAACAATTAAAAACTATTGCTTTTAATTTTAATGGCATTGTTGTAGTAGATGAAGCTTATATTGACTTTTCTGAAAAAAATTCAGCGATTGATTTAATCAATGACTTTGAAAACATCATTGTATTGCAAACCTTTTCAAAAGCATGGGGCTTGGCTGCATTAAGAGTTGGAGCAGGATATAGTAATTCAAAAATCATTGAAATACTAAATAAAGTTCGACCGCCTTTTAATATTAATGCAAATTCGCAAGAAATAATATTACAAGCATTGAAAAAATCAGCAATAAAAGATATATTAGTAGAAAGCATT
>JAYTRS010000383.1:0-3777 GCA_043746065.1 Bacteroidota bacterium
TATTAGGTACTTGCACTAAAAGAGTATGTATTTGTTGTTCAATACTGGCTAATTGTTCGTCAAATTCTTTTTCGCTTTGTTTTAATTGCCCTGTTTTAAGTTTTAAGTTTTCAGCTTCCTCTTTTTTACCTTCTTTCATTAACATACCAATTTGTTTGGCTATGGTGTTTGCTTCGGCTTTAACGGCATCGGTACTTTGTTGTATAGTACGGCGTTTAACATCTAATTGTAACACCGAATTAATAATTGTTTCGGCATCTTTAAAATTTTTAATGGCAAGGCGTTTTAAAACGTCGGCTGTATTTTCGCGAATGTAATTAAGTTGTAACATAAAATTATTTAGCTTACAAAAATAGTTTAATTTTTAATAAATGGGCGTGTAATAAAAGGAGAAAGATGTGAGTCTAAATATACTTATTTACTAAGTTGTGTATTTCTATTAATGGTTTTAAAAACTCTTCTAAATCGTACACACAAAGTTGTGAAGCGGCATCGCACAAAGCTTTTTCGGGGTTTGGGTGGGTTTCAATAAATACTCCATCAACCCCACTTGCTACACCTGCACGGCTTAATATTGGTAAAAATTCGCGGGCACCACCTTTGGCATCGCTACTTGGTATGCCATATTTACGCACACAATGCGTAATATCGTGCACTACCGGAAAGCCTAATTGGTTCATGTGGTAAAAACTTCGAGGGTCAACTATTAAATCATTATATCCAAAACTATATCCTCGCTCGGTTAATATTAATTGGTCGTTTCCGCTATCAATACACTTTTGTAAGGGGTGCTTCATATTATCAGGCGCTAAAAATTGTCCGTGTTTAATATTTACAACCTTGCCTGTTTTTGCTGCCGCTACTAATAACGAGCTTTGCATACATAAGTAAGCGGGTATTTGAAGTACATCGCACACTTCGGCAGCAGGTGCTGCTTGGTGGCTTTCGTGTATATCGGTTAATACCGGAAAACCAAATTGCTCTTTTACCTTTGCAAGTATTTTAATACCAGCTGCTAAGCCTGGGCCATCGTAATAACTGAGGCTACTGCGGTTATCTTTTAAAAAACTTGATTTATAAATTATTTTAATATTTAGTTTTTCGCCTACTTCTTTTAGTTTTTCGGCGGTTTGCATCATTATTTTTTCGTCTTCAATTACGCAAGGGCCGCTAATTAAAAATAAATCTTTTGCGCCACAGTCTACGTTTCCAACTTTTATTATTTTTTTGCTCATAGTTAATTATTTGGGTAAAGTTACTTATAAAATTTTAGGTGGGAGGGGTATTATTTTGTTGATAAAACTATATAGCCACACAATAAGGCTTTTTTTTAAACTAAACCCTGTATGAAGCAACCTTACCAACCTTTGTATCAAACTGCGCAAGCTATGAAGCCATACCAAACCTCTATAAACAAAACCTACAGGTGTATTAACCACATAGCAAAAGCTATGAAACTATACAACATACCTATACATTAACTTAAGAAGGCTTTGAAACACCCAAACTGCCATATGAAGCTACCCAATAGCATTATGAAGTACCCTAATATCGTTTTGAAGCCCTCGAATACCATTTTGAAGCTACTTAATATCGTTTTGAAAGTACTAAATACCCTTCCGAACACACCAAAGCTGACAAAATGTCAAGCAAACACCGTTCCGAATGATTTTAATATATAAAAAAGTAAACACTTAACAATTACTTAACATTAAAATGGCATTAAGTTAAATTAGTAATATTTAGTTTGTATAAAATTTACTTTAGATGATAAAATATTTAACACCAATTTTAATTTTGTTTTTAATAGGTACAAAAACAACACAGGGTCAAGAAAATACAACGCCCATAATAAGTAACGATAGTTTAAACAAAAACTTTTTGCATTTAAAAAAAGATGTTGATGTTTTAAAACGTTTAAAAATTAATGGTTGGATACAGGCACAATACCAACATGCAGATACAGTGGGCGTAGCTAATTTAGATGGAGGCGATTTTCCCGCCAACGTAGATTCGCGCTTTATGATACGACGTGGGCGAATAAAGTTTACGTATGATAATAACAATGTGCAATATGTGGCTCAATTAAATATGACAGAGCGTTTTGTTAACATTTCGGATATTTACGCAAAATTTACAGAGCCATTTACAAAATGGATTTCGTTACAAGTTGGTGTAATGAATAGACCTTTTGGTTACGATATTCAAATGTCGAGTGCTGATAGAGAATCGCCAGAAAGAGCAAGATACACACAAATAATAACTCCAAACGAGCGTGATATGGGTGCCGAAATTATTGTTGAAGCTCCTAAAAAATCAAAATTTGTAGGCTTAAAATTTGTAGGTGGCTTTTTTAATGGTGTGGGCTTAACAATACCCAATGTAAATATTTCAGATATTGATTCTAAAAAAGATTTTATTGGGCGTTTATGTTATTATAAATCTTTAAAAGATGAAAAAATAAAGTTTGGTATTGGTGCCTCTAATTACTACGGTTTTGAAAGAATTGCAAACAATGTGTTATACACAGAAGTTGGCATTAACCCGTTGGGCGACAATGAATATGTCATTGCTGATAGCACAAAACAAACTATAAAAGGCACGTATGCAAAGCGCATTTATTATGGGGTTGAGGGTTTATTTTCTATTAAAACAATTATAGGCACTACTACTTTAAGAGGCGAATATGTTTTTGGGCAACAACCAAATTCTAAAACATCAAGCCGTAGCCCGCAAGTTGCTACTACTGGCGATACTTATATTAGAACCTTTGATGGTTTTTATGCTTATTTTATTCAGCGTATAGCAAAATCAAAACACGAAATTGCTATTAAATATGAGTGGTACGACCCAAATACAGCCGTAGCTAACGATAAAATTAATAGTAAATATAATTTTAGTAATGCCGATATTAAAGTAACAGCAATAGGTTTAGGTTATAACTTTTACCTAAACGATAATTATAAATTTATGCTAAACTATAATATTGTTACTAACGAAGTAAGTAAAAACCTATCGGGTTTTACTTATCAAAAACCAAATAATATACTAACAGCAAGGGTTCAAGTAAGGTTTTAAACAACTTAACATTAACTTAACACAACTAAAAAAATAATAAATTAACATTACACAAAATTTACATTATGTTTGGATTAACAACAGGCTTAGCCATATTATTAATTGCATGTTTATTATTAGCATGTATTTTCGAATTTATTAATGGGTTTCACGATACGGCAAATGCAGTAGCTACTGTAATTTATACCAATAGTATGAAACCAACAGCAGCCGTTATATATTCGGGCACTTTAAATTTTATAGGTGTTTTAACAGGCGGTATTGGTGTAGCCATGGGCATAGTAAACTTATTACCTATGGAGGTGTTGGTGGATAGTAACGTTTATCACGGCGTAGCTATGATATTAGCCTTGCTACTATCTGCTATTATTTGGAATTTTGGTACTTGGTATTTTGGTTTACCAGCTTCAAGTTCTCACACATTAATAGGTTCAATATTAGGTATTGGTTTGGCATTTTATTTTTTACCAGGCACCATTGGTGGTAGTGCTGTAAATTGGGATAAGGCTAAAGATACAGGTTGGGCATTATTATTATCGCCGTTTGCAGGTTTTGCTGCAGCCATTGTTATTATGTTTATTTTTAAACGCTTTGTAAAAAACGATTTGTTTTACAAAGAACCAATACCTGGCAAAAAACCACCTTTACCAACCCGTATGCTACTTTGGTTTACTTGCGGTTTAGTTAGTTTTTTTCATG
>JAYTRS010000384.1:0-11552 GCA_043746065.1 Bacteroidota bacterium
TCGTAAACAGCATATTCAGAACCAGTAATGCCTGTATAAAAACCATAGGTAGCCAAGTTTCTTATAGCTACAGGTAAGCCCGTAATAGTAATAGTTGAAACTAATAAACCAGTACTACGGCTATGTTTTTTAATGGTACCACCACTAAAATAATATAATACTTGATTAGTTGTAGGGTCAAACTGACCACCAGCTTGAGGATCGGGTTGTTGATTGGTTGAAGCAACTGCCCCAACACCTGTTGGAATACCTGTACCCGATATAGCCATGGTATAAATACCAGCCGAATTGTAACTATTACCCTCTAACGTATTAGTAAGGCTATTCCACCACAAACCTCTACTATCATAACACTCGCTAACTGTAGCAATTGTTGAACCACCTGCTGCCGGCCAAGTAGATAAGTTATTACAGCTATATCCACCAGCACTAGCGTAATATAAGTTGAATGTTGGATTGTAGGCTACTTCCATAGGTGTACTTGGGCCACCAGTAAGGGTAACCACACCTACCGCCGTTACGGTTTGGGCTAAAACTGCAGTTTTAAAAGCTAAAAGTGCTAAAGCTGTTGTAAATAGTTTTTTCATTTTTTATGAGTTTTAAATAATTTTACCGAATATACTTAATTTTTACCGCTTGTATTAAATTATTTACCAAAATGTAGTAAATGAGCTACTAAGTAATAATTACTATCTAAGACTTGAAAGTAATTTTTTAATTAACTTTACTAATTTATGCGTTAGGGGGATTAATTTTTAGATTTAGTAATAATTAAGTAGTTTCGCCAATCGACCGCCTGAGCACTTAGCGTAACTGAATATGCCTAGCATATACCGCAGATTTATGCAGATTTTTTAATCATAATCATTTGCCATCATTGTGTTCCAGCCTTCACTACACTCAGGAGAAATACTTGGCATAGGTTTGAGTGACCGTTTAATTCGAAAAAATTTAAGGTTGTACAGTTGTTGGGTCTACAACTTTTTTGGTTCCATCAAAATCAAAGCTGATAGATATACGCCAAGTACGTTGCAATGGGTTATTAAGACTTGTAGGTATTAAGTACGAACCATCAATATTAATTACGCTATATTTTACACCAATACCCATGGTAAAAAACTGGCGTGCACCTTTAGTTTTTGGTTCATGAAAATAACCTGCACGTACAGCAAATACATTATTGTACCAATATTCTACACCAGTACTAATGTTAATTTCTTTTAATTCTTCTTTAAACCCGCCTGGCGCATCGTAAAATGATTGAATCATACCCTGTGGTACAGGTACATTAGGATTTTTACCTTTTGCAATTACCTGTTCGCCCGTTGCTGGGTCAATTACTATTACGGTTTGTCCTTGGGCGTTTACAGTAGTTTGATAGATAGGTGGCGTTGGTACTAATAATTTATTAAAATCTAAATAAAAGCCAAAGGTGTTTACATCGTCGGCATCAACTTTTAAGCCACCACCTAAACGCATATTTATGGGTATATAGTTAGCCACGGTACTGTATTTAATTTTTGCGCCAATGTTTGTAATGGCTAAACCGCCTGTGGCAATAGCTTTTTTATCGCCTAATTTAAATTTATTGCTTTTATAAAACATACTAATATCAACAGCAACAGTACTAGCTGCATTACCCTGGCTGCCATTAAAATATACACGGCTAATGCTTGAGTTTATAAAGCGTGTAGCAATACCTAAAGCAAATGTTTTTGATAATTTTTGAGAAAAGGCGACATCAATAGCAAATTCGTTGGGTTTAAAATCGCCAGTTTTAACACCTACTGCATTTGTTAATTCAATATTTCCTAAACTAAAATAGCGTAACGAAGCACCCACCGCTTGGTTTTTATTAATTTTTGTATAGCCTGCTAAGTAATACATATTAATATCGGGTACTAATAAACGTAACCATGGTGTAACAGTAAAGCCAACGCCTAATTTTTTTTCTTGAAAGGCCAATTTACTGCCATTCCAATGTATAGAGTTAACATCAGGATCAGTCGCAACCCCTACATCGCCCATAGCGCCTTGTTTACTATCGGGGCTTATCATTAAAAATGGTACAGCAGTAGTTATGGGGTTTAATGTTTGTGTAGAACCACTTAATTGTTGCGAATTAATTTGTGCTTTTAAATTTAGTGTTACCAAAACACTGCTTGCTATAAAAAAAATCTTTCTCATTAAAGTTTTTAAACTGATTTTGTTTTTAAATATTATTTGTTCTAAAACTATATAACGTCAAATATACTAATTTAGTATAACTAACTTTTCAGTTTTTTCGGCTTTTTTACTATCGGTATTTAAAATGGCAATTTTATAAATGTAAATACCTCTGCCTAATTTATCGCCATAATCGTCTTTTCCATCCCAATCAATTCCTTCGGGCCTAAAACCTTCGCAGGTAACGGTGCGTTGTAGGGTTTTTACAACTTTGCCAGTAATAGTAAAAATTTGCACTGTAACTTTTAAGGGGTTGCAAGCTTGATTATGCTCAAAAAAGAACTTTGTATTAGTAGTAAACGGATTAGGATAATTTAACACATGGGTAAGTGCTAACTCACCACTTTTTGCCACCACAAAATCGCTATAAACAGTATTTGAATTATTTTGTATATCCCAAACTTTAAACGTTAAGCGGTGGTTTCCTTCGCTAAGTTCATTAAAAGGGTAACGCACTTTACCGCTTTGGTAACTATTTAGGTTGGCTTCGTAATAATCGTTTAATACAATGGGCTTGCTGGTATTTTGATCTAATACCACGCTAATATCGTGTCCAATACTTGTACCAACGGTATTTATACCACTGCTATCTGTTAGGTTGGCGTATAAAATGGGTTTTTCGTTAGTTGTACCCCCGTTTGCAAAGCCTTTATCGTTAAGGTATAAATTAACTTGTGGACCATCATTATCGTTAATTACGTTTTGCGATGCGCCCCCTACTACAATTTGGCTATAACTACCGGCAGCATCTATTAAACCATTGGTGGCATAATAGCTAATTTTACCAACTCCTGTAGCAAAACTAATATCTTTAGGTACAATAAATGTAAAAGTAAAATCGCCATTAGTTACTTGTGATTTACCTCGATACAAAATATTTTTTTGTAATTTAAAATCAAAAGGGTTACCTATTGTGTTATAATAGGAAGAGGCATCGTTTAGTAAGCATACTACATCTAACTCTTTATTAAAAACGGTGGGATAAACAATGCCATTAAAGTTGGTTTGTTTGTTTCCAAAATCGTCAGTTATCGTTCCTGATATTGTAATCTTAGCCAATGCGCTTAATGTATCTATTCGTGTGGGTGTGAATGGGCTTAACGAATCTGTTTTAATAACTACCGTTGGTTTGCCATTTATTTTAGTTGTAGCAACATTTAAAGTAGGGTAAGCAAGGGTTAGGGCGGGGTCTCCTAATAAATGGAAATTACCATAAGCTACGCTTTCGATTAAATAAGCTTTTGTTTGTTGAACTAAATCGCCAAGGGTTGGTTTTTTATTATTTGGTAATTTTTTAAATACGTAATTAAATAATGTAGCGTTTAAGGTTTTGTTAAAGTTAGAAAACGCTAGCCTACAGGTTGTAAATAATGCAATGGCTCCACCTGTTGGGTTAAGTAAACATAACTCGCCAGCGGAGGTACGGTTGGGGTCGTCGTATCGGCTAAATTCGCAAGTCATGGTTACAAAAAGGGGTAAGTGATTAAAGTTTGTCCAGCTAGTTATTGATTCTAAATCTACAACGCGTTCGGCGGTTAGGCCTACTTCGCCACCATGCCCCGTGTAATTAAATATTAGGGCGCCTTTGTTAATACTTCGGTTTAAATCATTGGTAGCATCAGGGTAGCGCTGCCCACCTGGTGTAGAGTATTGTTGGTAAGCATCTAAATAAATTTTGTTGATGTTATAATTGTTATTATTGGCTTTTACGGCGTTGGCTAAGCCATCGGCATCAGCCATGTGTAGTGAATTGTCTTCATCATCGGCAACAAAAATTAACCAATTTCGCCAATCGCCCAAAGCGGTTTCGTTTGTGGTGTTGCAATTAGTGGGGTTAGCATCGCTAATACTAAAGTTGGGTTCTTTTTTATAATAATTTTCAATTTTATTCACTATTACAGTCATTTCGTTCGGGCTATGTGCCATCAATCTACCTACGCCTAAATCAATAACACCACCACCTGCGCCAGCAACAAATTCGTTTAAAACATTGTAACCTTCATTCGGATCCATTAAGCCATAAAAATCGTCGGAAGCGGTGCTAGTAAGCAAATTATTAGATTCGAAACTTTGATACGTAGGTATTAAATTGGTGTTATTAATTAAATTTCGGTTATTATTAAAATAAGAGCCATCGCCCAACAGCGCTACATATTTTACTTGTTTGCCACTTTTTATGTTTCTTCGGTACAGCATTTTTATAAAGTCTCTAATAGCAGTGGCTTCGGGCTTACCGCTACCAAATTCGTTATAAATTAAATCGGTATTTGCAATGGCATAGGTTAAGCCCTCGTTTTGTTGGTGTAGGTTTGCCAAATGTTGCGCTTGTTGTATAAACATTGGATGGGTTATCAGCACATAATCGGCTTGCGCTATGGCGTGTAAGTTTTGATTGTTTACTTTGCTTACAAATTTCGGACTGTAATAATCGGTTGGAATAGATACAATGTATTCGTTTAACGAATCGGCAGTTGCTGTAAAAGATAGGCTAGAGCCTGTATTAACAAAGGCTTGATTGTATGGGTTGAGTGGGTTTGTAACATTCCAAATTTGTACCACTGCATTTAATGGGTTAGAAACAGAATAATTACAAATATTGCCTAATGAGCTTATGCGTGTATCTCTAAACCCAAATTGTTGGTTATTTATAACAATGCCTCGGCGCGTGTTAATGGTTAAATAATCTAAATAACCAGTAGCATTTGCAGTTTGTTTGCTAATTGTAATGTTAATAGCGTTAGGATTATTATTTAAGGCGCTTGACACACTGTATTGTATATCGCCATATTTGCCTAAGTAATCATTTATATTAAACCCACCAGATAGTATATTAAAGTTTAAGCCATTTCCAGTAACATTAAATGTTACGCCTGATAGGCTCCTACCTGCCAGCCTAACTTCGGCAACAATGCTATCGCTGGTTATAAAGTTCCCATCGTTCCAATTAAAACCGTAAGAGGTATTAATATCAAATTCTTCACCAAATAATTCTCTACCACTTTTAATAAAATTAACATTATCTTGTTCGTGGTAGGCATAATAATCGTACGAAGTGCTGTTTACATTAGCACTTGTTGCTACTGAGGCATTTGTATTAATGCGTTTACCAGGCCCTAAATCGGCGGTAATAAAATAATAACTGCTATCGCTGTATAAGTTTTTTTGATGACTAAATTTTAACCCGTTAGCACTACTAACTCTATCCCAATTGGTGGTTCCTGTAGCATAAAATAATACGTAATCATTATTATCAAAAATACCATCGGCTTCGCCTACTACTTGTATGGCATTTTCTTGTAAATCATCGTATCTAAAATCGCTATTGCGTTCAGGCGTCATTTTACCGCCATTACCATAAATGCGAATGTTTTTAGGGTTAGTAGAATTTACATCGAGCCCCATACTAGCTAAAAAACTTTTACTTAATTTATAAATGCCTGTTTGTGTTAAACCAATTTTATACCAATTACCTGTAGCTAAAACCGAATTGTTTGTAAACGTTGAGGTACTATTTGATATACGGTTATTAGCCGTTATTACTTGCCAATTAATATCGTAATCAATTAATTCTTCAATTTGGTTTAAATTATTTAAACGAAAAGGCACCAAGGTGTAATGATTTAAGTTTTGGTTTTTACACAAGCTACTTTGCCCATTTAGTTCAAAATTTGGGGTTAAATAAGATGCTAAATGTTTTTTTATAACGCTAGCATGTGGCTCGCCCACTAGTTGTGTTTGTTTAACAACCAAAGCAGCATTTGCATTTTGATCGTATTCTGTTGTTTTAGAAACCACATAAAATGGTAAATTATTTTTATATACATTATAATGTGCATCTCTCACTTCTACTTTTAGCAAAGCAGTATCAACCATGGTTGATTTTATAATTTTTGAAGAATTGCTAATTACCTCATTTTGTATGAAATAATTATTTATTGAATTTTTTGCAACTTTTTGTTGACAAAATACGTTTAACAGGTAACTAAGACCTAAAAATGTAAATAAAAGAGTACGATTCATTGCTTAAAATTAGTTTAAATACAACATATAAACGCTCAAAATGAAAAATTATTGTTGTTAAATTATTTTTATTATTAAAAATGTTTCTCTATATTTGTAGAATAGCTTAGTTTAACTTTTTTTATGATTAAACGCATACTGTTGCCACTTGTCCTGTTTATAGGCCTTTTAAACGATTTAAAGGCTCAGGATCCTCAATTTACCCAATTTTACTCTAATCCATTATATTTAAACCCAGCGTTTGCAGGTACGGCACGTTGCCCGCGTATATGTATGAATTACCGTAACCAATGGCCTAATTTATCAGGTACATACGTTACTTATTCTGCTGCTTACGATATGCATATAAATGCATTGGCTGGTGGCATTGGCGCATTAGTTACTACCGATGACCAAGCAAAAGGAACTTTAAAAACAACAAATTTTAGTTTATTATACTCTTATTTAGCTCAAGTTAACCGTACTTTTGCCATTAAATTTGGCATTCAAGCTACTTATTTACAAAAAAGTTTAGATAAAACTAAACTTAACTTTGGCGATATGATTGATGCTCGACGTGGTTTTGTGTGGAATACAAACGAAGCAGTACCCTCTCAAAGTAAAAAAAATGTCGATTTTTCTGCAGGTATTTTAGGATACAGTAAAAATTACTTTTTTGGTTTTGCAGCACATCATATTAATCAACCCGATGAAGGTTTATTAGGTTCATCAAAACTACCTGTTAAATTTACAGGTCATGCGGGTGCCATTATTCCTTTAGAAAAAGGTAACGCAAGTTATTTATCACCAAACATATTATTTCAAGCCCAACAAAAATTCCAACAATTAAATATTGGTTTATATTATGTTAAAGGATCTTTTGTTGCAGGTTTATGGTATCGTAATGCTGATGCGGTTATTGCCTTAGTAGGTGTGCAAAATGCTAACTTTAAATTTGGTTATAGTTATGATGTAACAGTCTCAAAATTAAGTGGTAACACAGCTGGTTCGCACGAAATTTCATTGCAAATTCAGTTCGAATGTAAAACAAAACGTATTAAGTATCGTACAATTAGTTGTCCATCTTTTTAAAATAATTAATTATTTTTGTAACCTTTTTATAAAATTTACGTTATAGCCTTATATATAAACACAATATGAATCTAAATTGGATAAAAAACCGAAAAACATTAGCAGCTATATTAGCTGTTGTTGCTGTTTCATGTTCGCAAGAACGTTCTCCTGTTACAGGTTGGGCATATAACGATGCCACAAACGGAGGTTTTGAAAAACCACCCTACGAAGAACAAGAAACTGGCCCAGGATTAGTACTTATAGAAGGTGGTACCTTTTCAATGGGTCGTACCGAAACTGATGTTACTTATGAATGGAATAACGTGGCACGCCGTGTTACCATTTCGTCGTTTTATATGGATGAAACCGAAGTAAGTAATTTTTCTTATTTAGAATATTTGTGGTGGACACAACGTGTATTTGGCCCTACTTTTCCAGATATTTATTATAAAGCATTACCCGATACTTTAGTTTGGCGCGAAAAATTAGCTTATAATGAGCCTTATGTGGAGTATTATTTACGTCACCCAGCCTATCGCGATTATCCAGTAGTAGGTGTAAACTGGTTACAAGCTAATGATTTTTGTGCATGGAGAACGGATCGTGTAAATGAGTTTATTTTAATTCGTGAAGGATTATTAGAGCACGTTCCAAACCCATCAGATCAAGATTACTTTAGTACTGAAGCATACTTAGCAGGAAAATGGCAAGGACAATTAAAACAAAAATTACCATCGTTTGATGACCAAAACCCTGAGCGTGATGTACGTATGGAAGATGGTATATTTTTACCAAAATACCGTTTACCAACCGAAGCTGAGTGGGAATATGCTGCTTATGGCTTAATTGGAAATACAATTGCCGAACGTATTACAGATCGCAGAATTTACCCTTGGAATGGACATGGCGTTCGTAATTCAACCGAAAAATACATTGGTCAGATTAACGCTAACTTTGTTCGTGGTGCAGGTGATTATATGGGTACTGCAGGATTCTTAAATGATAATGCCGATGTTACAGCCCCAGTTTATAGCTATTGGCCAAACGATTATGGCTTATATAATATGAGTGGTAATGTGTGCGAATGGGTTATGGATGTGTATCGCCCTAACACTTTACAAGATGCTGATGAGTTTCGTCCTTTTCGTGGTAATATATTTACTACTCAAAAACGCGATAGTACAACTTTAATTGGCGGTTTAGGTGGCGAAATATTAACCAACGTTGATGGTCCTTTATATCAAAAGTTTACGCATAAAGTTACTAATCCATCTTTACATGGTACAAATGCTGAAAGCGATGTAGTAGAAGTAACGGACAGTGTTTTAACGGTTTTAACTAAAGACGCTAATGGTAATAATAATGCAACACCTGAAGGTAAATCAGATATACCAGGCCGTGTACAATGGCGCGAAGTAAGTAGTGCAGTAAGTACCGATAATTTAGATGAACGTAGAAATTACAAAACAGCCGATTATATTAATTACATGGATGGTGATGTAAACTCTAGTATTTATTATGCAGATGGCGAAGCCGCTTATGCTGATAGAGGGGATAAAATGATGTACGAATACGCTAAAACAAGTTTAGTAAACGATAAATCACGTGTTTATAAAGGTGGTAGCTGGAGAGACCGTGCCTACTTCTTAAACCCAGGAACTCGTAGATATATAGACCAACGTCAAACTGCTGCTTGGTTAGGTTTCCGTTGTGCTATGACACGTGTGGGTAGCCCCGTTGGATTAGGAAAATAACCAATGTTAATAAATAATTTAAACCCTTAAGCTAAACACTTAAGGGTTTTTTAATTTTATACACCGCAAATATTTAAATATCAACTATGCCTACAACTATTTTAATAGAAGAACTTTACCAGTATTTTTTAAATGCAAATAATAAAGTATGCACCGATACTCGAAATTTAATAAAGGATAGCTTATTTTTTGCATTAAAAGGCACTAATTTTAATGCTAATGAGTTTGCCCAAAAGGCAATAGATGAAGGTTGTAGTTTTGCAATTGTTGACGAAGAAAAATATGCCACATCTAATAAAATAATTTTAGTACCCAATGTTTTAAAAACCTTACAGCAACTAGCAAATCATCATCGTAACCAATTTAAAATACCTGTATTGGCTATAACGGGCAGTAATGCTAAAACTACTAACAAAGAGTTAATAAATGCCGTAATTTCAAAAAAACACAACACCTTAGCCACTGTTGGTAATTTAAATAATCATATTGGTGTGCCGCTAACTTTGTTAAACATTACCCACCAGCATCAATTTGCTATTATAGAAATGGGCGCTAACCATCAAGGCGAAATTGATGAGCTTTGCCAAATTGCCAACCCAAATTTTGGGTTAATTACAAACATTGGTAAAGCACACTTAGAAGGCTTTGGTGGCATTGAAGGTGTTAAAAAAGGTAAAACAGAACTATATAAATTTTTAAAAACAAAAGATGGCGAAGTTTTTATTAATGGCGATGATGATGTGTTACATGATTTAGCAGTTGATAATGATAAAGTAACCTATGGTTGTAAAAAATTGTACGATGTAATTGGTAAAGATTTTACAAAAACCGAAACCGTTAGTTTTAAATATACAACCCGTTATGGTGAAAAAGATTGGAACAAATTGCCGCAAATTAATACACAAATTATAGGTAATTATAATTTTATAAATTGTTTAACGGCAGTAAGTGTGGGGCATTACTTTAAAGTAGAAGATGTTTTAATTAAAGAAGCTTTAGAAAATTATGTGCCACAAATGAACCGTTCGCAACTAGTAAAGACAGAGCATAACACCATAATTTTAGATGCTTACAATGCCAACCCAAATAGTATGAAAGTAGCTATTGAAAATTTTGCAAATTATCCTTCAGAAAATAAATTAGTGTTATTAGGAGACATGTTTGAATTGGGCGAATATAGTGCTAATGAACACCAAATGATAATTGATTTAATAATTGAAAAAAAATTAAACAGCACTATTTTTGTAGGCCAAGAGTTTTTTAAATTAAACCCAACGGAATTTAAAACGTTTAAAACAACAGCAGAGTGTAAAACCTATCTTAGCCAACTAAATATTAAAAATAATACCGTTTTAATTAAAGGTTCAAGAAGCATGAAAATGGAAATGTTGCAAGAAACTTTGTAAATAGTAAAGCGTTTTTTCGATTGTAAGGCTTTACTTTAAAATATAACTTTTTAACAATGCCTTGTATACAATTGTATTAAATATGCGTTTATTCAAAGTCTTTTGCCCTTAACTTTAAAAGGTATGTTAGTTAAAAAAATAGTTTTATTTTTTTTACTGTTTACTTTATTAGTAAACGTTGCTTGCCGACATAAAAAAGAACTCACTAAAAAAAATACAGTTGTAAAAAAGGATGAAGTAAAAAAACAAACATCATCAACAACTACAACCCCCATCGTTCAAGAAAAGTTAGGATTATCAGACAAAGAAGTTAAAAATAGTAAGTTATTTATATTTATTAACGATTGGTATGGCGTGCCTTATAAATATGGTGGCTGCCAAAAAACAGGGATAGATTGTAGTTGCTTTACCGATAATTTATTTCAATATGTTTACGGTAAAAAATTAGGACGTACCACAGGGGAAATTTATAAGGAATGCGAAAAAATTAAATTAAACAAACTTATAGAAGGCGATTTAGTTTTTTTTATTACCAATGGTAGATCTATTTCGCATGTGGGCGTGTATTTGCGTGATAATAAATTTGTGCACTCAAGCACTACTAAAGGCGTTATAATTAGCGATTTAAACGAAACCTATTATAAAAAATGTTTTTATACAGCGGCAAAAGTTAAAGTTTAATGATAGAAGGATTAAGATTAACTATACCACAACGTATGCAATTTTTAAGAATTGTGATAACGTTATCTCTTTTAATTTCGGTATGCTTAAGTTTTAATTTGTGGGGTGGTTATCGTACATTTCCTTATGTGCCTATTTTTAATTTTACATTCATTAAAGCACCTTACGATTGTATATTTATTTTATTAAGTAGTTTTTGTTTATTATCCTCATTATTTTTTAATGCCACCCGAACATTTATTTTTTTAGCATTATTACTAAATCTATTTTTAGTGATACTTGATTTAAATCGCTTACAGCCCTGGTTTTACTATTATAATGCTATTTTATTTATTTTTTTGTTTTATGATGGCAGGGTAGATGATTCTAATAAATTTACTACTAAGTTTATTATTTTGCAATTACTAATTGC
>JAYTRS010000385.1:0-3754 GCA_043746065.1 Bacteroidota bacterium
AAAAGATGGCCACGAGACCTATGTTATAAGACGTAAGCGCCACACAGTTTTTCATTATTAATGTTCCTCGTCAGTAGGACTGTCATTGTCAAAACCGAATGTCAATATTTTAAATGATACTCTTTGATTTCTTTGAGCTAAAATATTTTTGTCCTTTGTGTAACGGAAAGGATCTTGATCACTAAAGTTATTTTTTTGAAACGGTCTTTGGTCACCATAGGATTTGACAACGAGTTGTGATTTACTAACACCCATTGAAATTAATTTATTTGCAACATAATTTGCTCGACTGGTAGAAAGATTAACTTTGTTGAGTTCTTTATAATCGGAGTACCCATTAATTTCTATTTTTAATTTTGGGAAATCTATAAGAAGAGAGTGATAATTTTTTATTGCCGTTTCAATGGGAATTGTATCGTACGAAACCGCAACAGTTGGAATCGCTGAATTTTTAGAGAAAAATATTTCTGCGAATTCAGGGATGCAGTGGGTCAATTCATTAGCTCTTAATTCAATCTTTTTTGTCAATAATATTGGAGCTTTCTCTAATTCAATAACATTTACGTTATCGCCAAAAAAAACACAAAGATATTTTTCCTTTGATTTTGTCTGGCTACTCGTTGAAATGTCAAGGGTTGCGGTTAAAGGTGCACGTTTGATTTTAAATAAAAATTTGCCGTCAGCCAAAGTAAGTTGTCTAAAGATTGTATCTTTTAGTCGGAGTCTGACTTCCACATTTTCTAACAGAACTGTATCCTTTTGTCTAAAAGATGGAATAGCATAAGTAACACCTACAATAGTTACATGGTTGTCTTGGGAAATTAAACTATAAGTCAGAAAAAATAATATAAATATGTATATCAGTTTTCTAATGACGATCGTCCACTTTGACTACTTAATTAAGGTGAGGTTACCTTTAAGCTTGTATGTTTTACCATCAAAGCCAATGGCTTCGGCTACGCAAAAATAAATACCCGATTGGCAAGGCTCGCCGCTGGTTGTGTAACCATCCCAAAAACTATTTACCTTATCGCTACTAAAAATAATAACACCATAGCGGTTATAAATCCAAACGTTTAACTCTTTAATGCCACGCGTAATGGGTTTAAATATATCGTTTACGCTATCATTATTTGGGGTAAATACATTAGGTAAATAAATACTACTACTATCTGCTAATCTAAAAGCATAGCGAGAGGTATCGTTACAACCTAATGCCCCAAAACTAATTAATGTAACGCTATACGAACCACTTGCTGTATAACTCTTAACCGTATTTGTATTATTATCAACAGCTGCCACATCGCTAAACAGCCAATTGTAGCTTAATGCGTTAGAGGAATAATTTGTTAAATTTAATTGATTAGGAAAACCAATACTTGTTAAACTAGCGTTAAACGATGCTTTAGCCGATTTTGTAACCGTAACTGTTTTGGTGGTGGTAGAATTGCTAAAAGAATTTGCCACATTTAAACTTAACACATACACCCCAGAATTTGAGAAGGTGAGTACAATTGTAGGACTTGTTTTATCGGGTAAAATACCTACCGAAGCGGTGGGTGAAATGCTCCAACTATAAGCAGTAGGTGTATTTGTAGTAATAGTTGTAAACGTTAATGACTTTGCACTACATAAAGTTGCCGAAGGAGCAACAATTGTAGCTGTAGGGATTTGTGCTTTTGTATAAAGAGTACAAAAAATTAGTATTACTATTTTATAAAAGTATTTTACCATTAACGTTATAAAGTTAATAAAAATTTTAATGTATTTACATTATCGGCAAAATTGCTAATAACAGGTTGTTGTGAATAACCAAACGGAATATAATTTTTACCCATAATACATTGTAAATGCTCTGTGTTTTTACTTAAATACGTTGTTATATCTTTCTCATCCTCATAAAAATCATAATACAAAACACCTACGGGCGAGTGTAAATCGGCGCTTTGTTTAAGCATTAAAAAATTATTATCTAAAAAAGGTATTTGTTCTAATAAATAAATAGCGCGGTGGTAATCGTAATTATTACCATATTTTTTATTATTAACTACAAAGCTAAAATCAATAATTGACTCAAAAAATAAATTAAAATTATAGCCTTTAGGCACTAATAATTTACTCACATTACGGCAACCTAAACCAAAGTATAAAAATATATCTTGTGCTAAACTTTTAAAATCATGCTCGGTTTCGCTACCTGTTAAAATAGCAATAGAGGTGCGGTTTTTACGAATAATATTTGGGTATTTACTAAAATAAAAATTAAAGTAATTAGCTGTATTATTACTACCAGTAGCTATTACAGCATTAAAGTTAGTGAGCTTACCTTGTGCAAATAAAATGTTTGATTCAAAATTTGGTTCATAATGTATTAATAATTTTAAGAAAAAAGGGAGTAATATGTCATCATCAGTAGATAGTTTTATTAAAACTTTATGGCCACTTAAAAGTACACACATAATATCGTGAAAGGCCACCATGGGTATGTTACCAGCGCACACTACGGCCACCGTTTTTTGTTGGCTTACACTGTTTTCATCCGTAGCGCCTTGCGTATTACAAAAATTAATAAGTTCTTTTTCTTCTAAAAGTATGGCAATATTGCCAATAGATGTGTTTACAAATTGAGGTATAAACCAATTATTATAGGTATTAGCGGTTTGTATTAAGGCATTTAAACCCTCGTGTAATTGGGTTTCATTGGCATCAAATTTATTTTTAAAATGTCTGTTTATAAACAATCCAACCTTTACAAAAGCGGCAATTCTTTCTTTTATTATCATAAAAAATGGTAGTATATTTGTACTCTTAATTTTTATCAAAAGTATTAAAAAATGGCAATTATAATTACAGATGAGTGTATAAATTGTGGAGCTTGTGAACCTGAGTGCCCAAACAACGCTATTTATGAAGGTGGTGCCGAATGGCGTTTTGCCGATGGAACTGGCGTAAAAGGTGCATTTAAAGGGCATAACAGTGGTTTAGAAGTAGATGCTAACGACCCACAAGTGCCAAAAAATATGGATGTTTATTTTATTGTTTCTGATAAATGTACCGAGTGTGTTGGTTTTCACGACGAACCACAATGTGCGGCCGTTTGCCCGGTAGATTGTTGTATAAAAGATGTGGATGTGGTAGAAAATAACGACCAATTATTAGCTAAAAAAGCAGCGTTACACGTTTAGTTAATGTTTACGCCACAACACATACAACAATTTAACAGTATTGAAACGCCCTTTTATTACTATAATACCGCTCTTTTACAAAAAACCATTGCTGCTATAAAAGCCGCTGCACCTAAAAATTACACCATACATTATGCTTTAAAAGCAAATGCACATCCCACTCTGTTAAACATAATTAAACAGGCTGGTTTTGGTGCCGATTGTGTGAGTGGCAACGAAGTAAAACGTGCCATTGAGTGTGATTTTATGCCCAGCCATATTGTGTTTGCTGGTGTTGGTAAAACCGATAATGAAATTAATTACGCTTTAGATAATAACATTTTTTGTTTTAATGTGGAGAGTATTCACGAATTACAAATAATAAACCAATTAGCAGGTTTAAAAAATAAAACTGCAAATATTGCATTACGTATTAACCCAAACGTAGATGCTTATACCCATAAATACATTACCACAGGTTTAGAAGAAAATAAATTTGGTATTAATCCCTATGAATTTGATGCCGTTTTAAGTGAACTAAAAAAATTAAACAACCTACATTTAATAGGTTTACATTTTCATATTGGCTC
>JAYTRS010000386.1:0-3707 GCA_043746065.1 Bacteroidota bacterium
GCCTATTGGAGCGAGTAACGAGGGTATGGGATTAAATAGTATTTTAAAGAAGATTAATGATGCTACTTTAGATGAAAAAATAAAAGGGATTTATTTGTATTGTAAAGATATAGAAGGTGGATACGCCGCTATTGAAGAGTTTAGAAATGCTTTATTAAATTTTAAAAAATCGGGTAAATTTATTTACGCATACGCTGAAGCTTACGGGCAAAAAGAATATTACTTGGCCACCACAGCTACAAAAATATTTTTAAATCCGCAAGGAGCAATGGAGTGGAAGGGCTTAAGCATGAGCCTTATGTTTTATAAAAATGCTTTTGATAAATTAGGCATAGATATGCAAGTATTTAGGCATGGTAAATTTAAAAGTGCTGTAGAGCCCTTTATTGTTGAAAAAATGAGCGAAGCTAATCGTTTACAATCTGAAACATTTTTAAATAGCATTTGGAACTCCATGATAACAGGCATTAGCGAAAGTAGAACCATTACCGCTAACGATTTAAATACTTTAGCAAATAATTTAACTATTCAATTTCCCGAAGATGCTGTAGCCGCAAAATTAATAGATGCAACTGTCTATGAAGATGAAGTACTGTCTATATTAAAAAAGAAAACTGGTATTACCGAAAAAGAAAAATTAAATTTTATTTTATTTGATAAATATGATTTTAAACCTAAAAAAGATATTATTGTTGCCGCAGATAAAATAGCCGTAATATATGCCGAAGGTAGTATTGAGAGTGGCGAAGGTGGTGATGATAAAATTGGTAGCGACCAACTAGCACAAACCATTAAAGATGCTCGATTAGATGATAAAATTAAAGCTATTGTGTTGCGCGTAAATTCGCCAGGAGGCAGTGCCCTTGCTAGCGACGTAATTTGGCGTGAAGTAGCCCTAGCTAAAAAAGCAAAACCAACCATAGTGAGTATGGGTAATTTAGCTGCAAGTGGTGGCTATTATATTAGCTGTGCCGCAGATAGAATTTTTGCACAACCCAATACAATTACAGGATCGATAGGTGTGTTTGGATTGATACCTAACTTACAAAAAGCTTTGCAAGATAAATTAGGTATTACCATAGATACTATAAATACAAACAAACACAGCGATGTGGGTAGTACGCTACGCCCCGTAAGTAAAGATGAGTATAATTACATACAAACCAGTGTTGAAAAAGTTTACGATGTATTTACTAAACGTGTAGCCGAAGGAAGAAATATGTTGCAAAGTAGTGTAGATAGTATTGGCCAAGGGCGAGTTTGGAGTGGTGCAGATGCCTTAAAGATTAATTTAGTAGATGAATTAGGAGGTTTAAACGATGCTATTGCCTACGCCGCAAAAAAAGCAAATTTAAAAAACTATAAATTAACCGAATTACCAAAACGAACTAACCCTTTAGATAAATGGCTTGGAAAAGTAGAAAAAGATGCTGAAACGCGTATTATGCAACGGAATTTAGGTTTTACTTATCCATTTTTAAAACAACTGCAAACTGTTATACAAGTAAAAGGAGTACAAACACGTATGCCTTTTGAACTAATAATTGAGTAAAACAAATAATAAAATAAATTTAGGGTATTACTTTTGTATTGTATTTTAGTAAAATTAAAATATAAATTTTATGAAATTAAAAGTAACCGTTATTGCATTAGCAACCCTATTTAGCATTGTATTAAAAAGTCAAAATTTTGTAATAGGGCACAATAATATACCCTACGCTAACTCGCATTGGAATGAAACCCACAGCAATGCAGTAATTTTAAATAATAGTATTTACAATACATTTACGGGTTGGCAAACAGGCTTTGCTGCCTTTAATATTAAAAAAACAACCCTAAATGGCAATGTAGTATTTTGGAAAGAAGATAGTGCATCGTACACTGCCTCGCCAAGTAAACTTATTGTTGGTAATAATAGATTATATTATATTTGCAAAAATCAATTAACGGTTTTAGATACAAACCTTGCGCTTAAATACATTAGTACTTATACCACAGCTATACCAAATAATAATTGGTATTTTAACGATGGCTTAATTGCACAAAACGGCGATTTAGTAATAGTAGGCGCTTCAGCTAATTATAGTGGGAATGCCTACTCAAACATACAACCTTTAGCAGTACGTATTAATGCTACAAATGGCAATTTAATTTATAGTAAAACTTTTACTAATACTACACAATGCACCGCCACCAGTATTGTTGAAAATATAGCAAACAATAGTTTATTTATTTCGGGGCGAGTAATAAATAATGGTTACACCACTTTTTTATTAAATATAAGTAACGATAACTTAGGCAATTTAAATTCGTCTAAATACTTTACACCATCTAACTCTACTTTTAAAAACATTGAAGTTAAAAAAATGATTATTAAAAATGCTAGTTTATATTTATTTGCGCAAGATTCAGCCGCTAAATTAGTAGTAACAAAAACTAATTTAAATTTAACTGCTACTTTTCAAACAAAACATTTTACAAACTTTGTATTTGGAGATGTTATTAAAAGTACCGCTAGCAATAATTTTTACGTGAGTGGATATGGTCCTCGTACATACACGTCTGTACCATTATCTATTTTGCAATTAGATACTTTATTAAATGTTTCAAAATCGGTTATCTACCCACAAATACTTAATAAATATGATTCGCTATCAAACTTTAGTTTAGATTATTATAATGGCTTAAACGGAGCTTATAGTAATTTTGGCACTTCTATTTTCGAAAAAAATAATTATATCTATACGCTATCAAATAAAAGCAATATAAATTCGGCGTATGGTATGGGTAATACCAACCAATATTTTACAAAAGAAGCCACTACGTTTGCAAGCAATTGTATTACTAATTTTAGTGTAAATACTGCAAATTATAGTTACAATATTGCACCTACAACTTTTACTAGTAATATAATAACAGCATCCAGCTATACACAATCGTCACCAATTAGCAACATCATACCAACCGTAGCTGTTAATTGTGGGGCCGTGACAGGCATTTATAATAATGCTAATCAAAACACACCAAAAATTTATGCTTATAATAAACTAATTTATTTACAAGATGTAGAATTTGCAAACAGTACCTTTGAAATATATACTGTAACAGGGCAAAAAGTATTTACAACTCAATTACATTACAATCAAAAACAAATAGATGTATTAAACCTTACTACGGGTATTTACATTTATAAATTGTATTATAATTTTGAAGTTTATAGTAAAAAAATTGTGATTGAATAATAATGCTAAGTAATTTAGTTTATGGTAATTGCATAGCTACAATTAAATGTACTTAAGCCATTTAAAGTTAAAATACCTTCTTTGGTTTTAAGATTAGTATTTGTATTTTCATTGTCTGCAATGCCATACCAAGGTTCTAAACAAATAAATTTATGACATTGTTTTTTTGTCCAAATACCAAAGTAAGGCCAGTTATTACAATCCATTGTTATTTTTTGATTACCTATAAGTGAACATAAACTTATTTTATTTATTTGCGAATTTTCAAAAACTAGCGCATCATTATCAAACCAATTTGTTGAGAGTATTAATTTATTTTTAGGAATATTTATTTTTGATTTTTGGTTTGTTCGTAAACCATTATTTAATTTCGTAAGTACAACATCTGATGTTTCAAATTTTAAATAATAATCATTTAAAGTATCGTTACCATTAAGTTGGCAACTAAATGCAGGATGTGCACCA